>NZ_JAWOQO010000199.1:0-1135 GCF_033337345.1 Vibrio sp. YT-18
GGAAGGTATTGAGCCTTTTGCGCATTGTAATACAACCACGCCAACGCCAACATTTTCGCCATCGGGATAAACACACTCGCGAAGAAAATCACCATGGCGATAGGGTAGGAGCCTAAATGCCACAGCAAGATGACGCCTTCCATAATGGTTGAACCTTCTGAGTGCCCAAGACTGACGGTGTACATCATAGGGTAGAGGTTTGCTGGGATATAAAAAATCACCGAGGCAAACAACAATGCCCACGCTTTTTGTAGGTTCTCGCTCGGGTTGTATTCGTGAAGTCGACTGTAACAGCGAATACAGCGCTGATGTTTTTTATCCTCGATGGGATTGAGTTGGTGGCAAGTGTGGCAACCAATGTGATTGTGGTTGTGGTGAGTGTCACCTTCTTTGACGCTTGGTAACTCGATTGCCGGAATAAAGTGCCCCCACAGCCAGCTTTTATCGACCATTGAAATGCATTTCACCACCAATATCGTGTATACACAAAACGCCCAAAACGAGCTGCCCATACCGATGTCGGCCAGAGACGCAATTTTAATTAAGCTCACCAATACGCCCATTAAAAACACATCGACCATTAACCACGGTTCAACTCGAAACAGAATTCGGCAAAGTATTTTGGCCATACGCTGCTGCTTTTTAGACGGCGGATGGTTGCGAACTTTTAACGCCTCAAGGTGCAGAAAAAGGATCAAACCCACATAGATAGCAGGCAAAACGACGACCGTCGCGAGCAGAAGCGCACCAAGAAGGGCGTTTTGAAATTCAGCCAGCATTTTGGCTGCGTGAAGCAGAGTGATCTCTTGCGACAACCCTTGCACGCTGAATGACATGAATGGGAAAGAGATACTGAGCACCAGCATGATCAAACACGCAGACGATACCGCAATCACGCTTTGATAAGGCTTGGCGTTAATTTTTGTAAGTGAATGCGAACATCGAGGGCATTGAGCTTTTTGCCCTTGCTCGATCTCCGGAATGCGGACGACAAGGCCACATTCTTCGCAAGAAATTAACTGACGTGAATTAGGTTGAATACTCATTGGGTAGGTTTTGAATTCATTTGTCCTAAGAATACTCTGTTTTCACTAGACACGCTTGTGTTGATTCAGGAGTTTACGAGTTTCTTACT
>NZ_JAWOQO010000200.1:0-1130 GCF_033337345.1 Vibrio sp. YT-18
GAAGTTGCCATGCGTGCGGCCTTTGTTGCTACGGACAACAGCAAACAAGTTGCCGTACTCGTGCCAACAACCCTGCTTGCTCAGCAGCATTTTGAAAACTTCCGTGACCGCTTCGCGAACTTGCCAATCCGAGTCGAGGTGCTTTCTCGCTTCAAATCAGCCAAAGAGCAAAAAGTGATTTTGCAAGATGTGGCGGATGGCAAAGTTGATATCGTCGTCGGTACGCACAAATTGCTCTCCAGCGACATCAAATTCAAAGATTTGGGTTTGTTGATTGTCGACGAAGAGCATCGCTTCGGTGTTCGTCAAAAAGAGAAAGTCAAAGCGATGCGCGCCGATGTGGACATTCTTACCCTAACGGCAACGCCGATTCCTCGTACGCTGAACATGGCAATGAGTGGTATGCGTGATTTGTCGATCATCGCCACACCACCAGCACGCCGTTTAGCTATCAAGACATTTGTTCGTGAACGTGAAGAGTCCGTGGTGCGAGAAGCCGTACTGCGTGAAATCATGCGTGGTGGTCAGGTTTACTTCCTGCACAATCAGGTCGAAACCATCGAAAAAACGGCAGAAGACTTACAAAAACTCATTCCAGAAGCCCGTATTACCGTGGCACACGGTCAAATGCGTGAACGCGAACTAGAACGTATCATGAATGATTTCTACCACCAGCGCTTTAACGTCTTGGTTTGTACCACCATCATTGAAACGGGTATCGACGTTCCGACGGCCAACACAATCATTATGGATCGTGCTGACAACCTTGGCTTGGCGCAACTGCATCAATTGCGTGGCCGTGTTGGTCGCTCTCACCATCAAGCTTATGCTTATTTGTTAACGCCACATCCAAAAGCAATGACCAAAGATGCCATTAAACGTCTCGATGCCATTGCTTCACTGGAAGACTTAGGCGCGGGCTTTACTCTGGCAACGCACGATTTGGAAATTCGTGGCGCTGGTGAACTGCTTGGTGACGAACAAAGTGGTCAAATTCAATCGGTTGGCTTTACACTGTATATGGAAATGCTTGAACAAGCAGTTGAAGCACTGAAAGAAGGTAAAGAGCCATCGTTGGATGATCTGCTTCGTGAGCAAACAGAAGTGGAACTGAGAATCCCTGCGCTACT
>NZ_JAWOQO010000201.1:0-1130 GCF_033337345.1 Vibrio sp. YT-18
GAAGTTGTTACAGTTGCCTTGCAGATCCGCAGGCTCCGAGTCTTCTACGCCAGCGATCCACTCTTCAATACATTCAGAACCTTTCGATTTGAAGTGGTTAACGACGATAGAAAGATCTTCACCGCTCTCTTGTACCGTGAAGGTTTGCAACAAGCTGTGGCGTTGGTATTTGTCGTACGCAGGGTTGCTCTCAGCACCATCTTTACGAGTAATGGTGTTTTCGGCAATGTGCTGCTCTGGCGTGAAGATCACTTTCGCCGCTTCTTTTGGCGTGACCACTTTCGCGCGGTACAAGATAGCAACCATGATCGCATCACTTCCGAAGTACTCTTCTTGGTACTTGTCTTTATCTGCGATTTCAACGTAAGTGTAATGATCGTCTGCGTCATCGATTTCCGCATTCAATGCATCCACCAAGTTTTGCACAGCACTGCCATCACCGAAGCCGTTATTCTCCACTTCCATCAAACCAATGATGTCAGCATCCATCTTGTTCATCGCAGACACGATCTTCGCTTGTTGGATCAAGAACTCATCGTGATTCGTCGCGCCACGGTTTTGGCCTGTCGGGTTGTTGTTTCCGCTGTCTGCAACCGAAGTGAAGTAGTTAAGCACGTTAAAGCTTGCAACGCGTAAATCCGACTCTGCGATAGCTGGCGCCGCTTTACGCTCTACATCAAAACCATCACCCGCAGCCACAAAGTTAGTGTTATTTACATCGTTCGTCGCGATCAGACGGTATTCGTTGTAGCTGTAATTCACTACGCCCTGTAAACCTTCAACGCGCGAACCTAAGCGAATGTGCTGTTCAGATGAACCGTCTTGATCCAAATCTTGACCAAACTCAGGGTAGTAAGGAATTTTGCCGTTCGGTGCTTTAGCATCAGATTCTAGGAAAACTCGATTCTCTGCATTTTGTTTTGCTAACGCGACCGCTTCTGCACTGTCTGCTGCGTGAAGCTGAGTTGGCTTAAAGAGTGGAGCTTGGTGCGACAACATCATGTTGTTACGTTTTGAATCGTAATCGTAAGAGAAGTTGCGAGTAACAAACAAATCACTGGCTGAGTTCAGCGTCACTTGCATCCCTTCATGGCGCTCTAACGCATCACGCAGAGTTTCGCCTTCTTTGA
>NZ_JAWOQO010000202.1:0-1129 GCF_033337345.1 Vibrio sp. YT-18
TGCAGAGCAGCAATATCTTCCTCGCCCACAAACAGCGCAACATTCTCAATCAGAATCCCAAGTTAAATTGGGAAGACGAAATCGCTGGCGGAAAAAATAAAGATAATAATCATGGAATTTAAAGCAGTATTCGACAAGCTGATGCGATCATCTGGTGGTGGTCGCTCTTGCTTTTTGGTTATTCAGCCAGACGCAGTTTATTTATCATCACCAGCTAAAAGTGGCCGTCCGTCTCAGTTTGAAATTTCTGAATCAAATTGGGAACGCGCTGTTGAGCAAGCGTTAAGCGTTGCCGCGAGCGCTTATGATTCTCTGACCGTAGTGCTGTCACACAACTACTATCAGATGTATCAAATCGACAAGCCAGCCATGCCACGCCAAGAGTGGTCGGCGGCGCTGCCGTTTTTACTCAAAGAGCTTATTTCTGAGCGTGCCATCGACATCATCGCTGATGCGGTAGAGCTACCAAACTCAAGTAAAGTGCAAGCTTATGTTTTATCAAGAAAGATGCTTGATAAAATTGTGCTACTGGCTAGTCGTGCTCAATTGCCGTTAGAAGCGATCATTCCGGAAGATGATGTTTGGGGTGATACCGCTGGTGAGCTTGGTAACTTTTTGTTGCTGCAACGTAGCGCGCGTGGGCATTTCCGCATCAGTGCTTTTGTTGAGCACACCATTGCATTCCATCGTTCGATTCGTAGCGTGACACCTCCTCTTACTGGCGTACCGTCAAGCGAGCTACAGATGGACAGTTTGTCTCTGGAGCTACAACGTTCGATAGACTACCTCTCTGCTCAGCTTCGTCAGGTTCAGTTACACCAATTGAAAGTGTGCTGTGATGAAGAAGATGAGAACGAATTGGTTCAGTCGCTTAACTACCGCTTAAGCACCAAAGTATCGTCACTACTGCCTGAAGAACATGAACTCTCTGGTCATGTGCTTGCGGATGCGGCGGCGGCGTCTACAAATCGACGCGTCAATCTATATCCTGATCATTTAAAGCCGAAAAAAGATCTCCTTACGCTAAAAAATGTGGCGATTTCTTGGGGCGCGGCTGCTGCAGTGATTCTGTTGTCTTACGGCTACGTGTCTTGGCAAAGTGAAGGTTTGGAAGATGAAATCGCGATTG
>NZ_JAWOQO010000203.1:0-1127 GCF_033337345.1 Vibrio sp. YT-18
TGCTGTCGCTCCTGCTGCGGCAGTAATACCAGGCACCACTTGAAAACGAATGCCAGCATCAGCCAACACTTCTAGCTCTTCTCCACCGCGACCAAATACGAAAGGATCACCGCCTTTTACTCGTACTACTCGGTAGCCTTGCTTAGCAAAATCAACCAAAAGTTGATTTGTCTTTTCTTGCGGTACACTGTGGTGCCCTGCACGCTTGCCAACACAAACTAAAATCGTATCGCTTGGGATCAGCGCCATGATCTCTTCAGACACCAAATAGTCGTACAAGACCACATCCGCCTGTTGTAAACAGTTCAGTGCTTTAATGGTGAGAAGTTCAGGGTCGCCAGGGCCAGCACCAACCAATGCCACTTCGCCTGGTTTGAGTGACTGCTTTGCAAAACGAGTGACGCCAGACACTTGGTTGTCAGAAACCAACCTCGGCTTTTGTACAGGTAAAGGAGTGACTGAATCGTTCGTTGCCATGTGCTTGCTCATCATCCATTGATATTGTGATGCAAGCATTATGGCGGGGTGTTTTTATTACCTGAAATTCTAAAATTTCATTTTTTATTCAAAAATCTGCTAAGAAGTTTTTGTTTGGTCTCATTCAAAATCGTGAAAAAGTCGGCGTTTAATATGAAAAGGGTTCAGTAAAATGTCGTTGATTCACAGTTTTCTGCACCTTAATCATTAAGTTGCATTAAAATTCGTTACACTCGACTTCCTATCCCATTAAATTGGAGCACCTCATGAAAATGGCAGTTAATCCTATTTCCGTCGCAGTTTTGAGTGGCATGTTGACGCTTGCAGGGCCAGCAATGGCAGACACGATCAAGCTTCGCATTATTGAAACCACTGACATCCACACCAACGTGATGGATTACGATTACTACAAAGACCAACCATCACAACAAATTGGTTTGAGCCGCGCAGCCACATTAGTTAAGCAGGCAAAATCCGAAGTGGAAAACAGCGTGTTGGTCGACAACGGCGACTTAATTCAAGGTAGCCCGATGGGTGACTACATGGCAGCAAAAGGCATACAGGCTGGAGAAGTTCATCCTGTGTACAAAGCCATGAACCAATTGCACTATGATGTGGGGAACATTGGTAACCATGAATTCAACTATGGT
>NZ_JAWOQO010000204.1:0-1127 GCF_033337345.1 Vibrio sp. YT-18
CCAAATCCTGAACGCCAACCTCTACCAAAGCCTGACATTCGTCGCCAACAAATTGCCATTGGCCCTGTCGCCGTCTTTGGTGCTTCGAACTTTCCGCTGGCATTCTCAGCCGCGGGTGGCGATACCGCATCTGCACTAGCGGCTGGCTGTCCGGTTATTGTTAAAGGTCATACCGCGCATCCGGGAACGAGCCAAATCGTCGCCGAATGTATTGAAAACGCACTGAATAAAGAAGACCTGCCTTCAGCTATTTTTACTTTGCTTCAAGGTAACAAACGTGAACTTGGCCAAGCGTTAGTGACACATCCAAAGATTAAAGCCGTTGGGTTCACAGGCTCAGTTAGTGGAGGGCGTGCCTTATTCAACCTTGCTCAACAGAGACCTGAGCCGATCCCTTTTTATGGAGAACTCGGCGCCATTAACCCAACCTTTATTCTCCCAGAAGCGATGAAGAACAACGCTTCACTTGCAGAGCAGTTTGTCGCATCAATGACCATGGGTTGCGGCCAGTTTTGTACAAAACCGGGAGTAGTGTTCGCGTTGAATACTCCAGAAACACAAGCCTTTATCGAAACCGCTCAGGCTTTGATTCGTCAACAGTCCCCTTCTACGCTTCTCACTCAAGGTATCCGAGAAACCTATGAGAACGAAGTCGTAAAGCGAGCCGCTGATCAGGGTATTAACGTGACTTACTCTCAGGCTGACTCTCCAAATGTCGCCTCTGCGCTGTTTGTCACCGACAGCCAAAACTGGCGCACAAACCCAGAATGGGAAGAAGAGATTTTCGGCCCTCAATCAGTGATTGTTATCTGTAAGGACTTCGAGGACTTACTCGATCTAAGTGAAACACTGAGCGGCACCCTCACCGCTACCATCCACGCGACTGAAGAAGATTCATCACTCGCTGAGCAGTTGATTCCATGCCTGGAAGAAATTGCCGGACGCCTGGTGTTCAATGGCTGGCCAACTGGCGTAGAGGTTGGTTATGCGATGGTTCATGGTGGGCCATATCCTGCGTCGACCCATGCGGCATCAACCTCTGTCGGAGCAGAGGCCATTCACCGTTGGTTACGCCCGGTCGCTTACCAAGCGTTGCCAGAAAGCTTGTTGCCCGATTCATTAAAAAC
>NZ_JAWOQO010000205.1:0-1127 GCF_033337345.1 Vibrio sp. YT-18
AATCGTCTTTTTTACCAGCGAAATTAAGGGGGTGATTATGCTTTTTTTACAAGAAAAATGAAGTCTAATTTCCCATTTATCAAAGAAGAATGGCGGATTGATAAATAGTGCAATACAACACTTTTTAGCTACGGTGTCTTTTCGTTTTAAGAAGAGGAAAGTTCCGCCGGAGCCGCTAGGAAATCTGCTCAATTAAGAAGAGTGCTTGAGGCCGTCGCTAAGATTAATGGTGTTTGTGAAAATGTCAGCTCGTACTAGTTCGTTGAGTGCATAGGAGCATACATTCACCGTTTACATGTCGTGCATTTTGTTTTTTGAGAGGGGAGAGTGCGTACCACCCATAGGCAGAAAACAATAGGTATAAAAAGCCCCGCATTGAGCGAGGCTTGTATTTTATGAGAGGTTTAGCTAGTGAGCAGTCTTTGCAATTTGTCTCGCTGTGCTTCGATGTAAGCACGTTCAGGGCTCTGTTCTTTACAGTGTTCAAGAATAAACTCAATTGAACTCAGAACCGTTCTCCAGCGCGGTGTTTTAGGCAGAGTTTCGATACGCATGTATTTATCGAGCGTGCGGGTTTGCAGTGTGCTTCGGTCGAGGTAGACGCGCCACAGTCCACTTTGTTCGGCAAACGCAAATTTACTTTCACCCGTAACAGACTCCCAATAGTCCAATGCATGCGTCATGGCATCGACCAACACTTCACGCATCAAATCTTGCTTATCTTTTTTGTTGCCCAAAGCCTTATCAGCCAAACGAGTAAACTCTCCACCAAGCTCTTTGAGTTTCTGCAACTGGTCTCTATCACCATCGAATGCATAACTTGAGTGTACTTCTACCGCAGTTTCAAGGTTATGAATACGCGCGGCGTTAGCTCCACCACCGACATTAAAGATGTACATCACAGCTAAGCCAGAGCCTTCTGGCAGTTTTAGAAGGTTGGCTTCAATGTTTTGACGAATATCCTCGATGTAGATATCAATCTTGCCGCAATAATGAGGCTGCTTCACCGTCAAATATTTTGGTGCGATCAGTTCGTCAGCTGATGAGCGTTTAAGTTGCTCTAAACTGCGTTTGAATAGCTTACAAGCCGCTTCGTTGGCAAAACGAATACGCTGATCTTCTCGCAG
>NZ_JAWOQO010000206.1:0-1123 GCF_033337345.1 Vibrio sp. YT-18
CGTGACTTGGCTCGTAACCTAAATAAAGACATCGTGCTAGAAATGCGCGGTGAAGAAACCGATCTCGATAAAAACCTAGTAGAAGCGCTAGCGGATCCATTGATCCACTTGGTACGCAACTCGGTTGACCATGGCATTGAAATGCCAGAAGACCGCGTAAAAGCGGGGAAATCGCGCACTGGTAAAGTCATCCTATCTGCTTCACAAGAAGGTGACCATATCGAATTGGCTATCGTTGATGATGGTGGCGGTATGGATCCTAATAAACTTCGTGGCATTGCGGTAAAACGCGGCATGATGGACGAAGATGCAGCAGCGCGTCTATCGGATAAGGAGTGTTTCAACCTTATCTTCGCCCCTGGCTTCTCAAGTAAAGAGAAGATCTCTGATATTTCAGGCCGCGGTGTGGGTATGGACGTAGTTAAGACGGCGATCAACACCCTAAACGGCTCTATCGACATCGATTCAGAGCTGGGCAAGGGCACGAAGATCACCATCAAAGTGCCACTGACTCTAGCGATTTTGCCGACCTTAATGGTGGGTGTTGGCGGTCATCCTTTTGCACTACCACTTGCGTCAGTAAATGAGATTTTCCACTTAGATTTAAGCCGCACCAACGTGGTAGATGGTCAGTTAACCATCATCGTTCGCGATAAGTCTATTCCACTGTTCTACCTACAAAACTGGTTGGCGTCTAAGTCTCCTCGCGTGGAGCAACGCATCGGTCATGGTCATGTTGTGATTGTGCAGATCGGCAGTCAACGCGTTGGTTTTGTCGTCGACACGCTTATCGGTCAAGAAGAAGTGGTTATCAAGCCATTAGATAACTTATTGCAAGGTACACCAGGTATGGCTGGTGCGACGATTACCAGTGATGGTCACATTGCATTGATTCTTGATGTGCCAGATCTATTGAAGCAATACGCAGCAGCTTCGCGCATCTAAGCTGACGTAAAGAAAAGGAACAAAATGGCGATTAAAGTACTAGTCGTTGATGATTCGAGTTTTTTCCGTCGTCGCGTAAGCGAAATCATCAACTCAGAATCGCGCCTAGAAGTGATTGACGTTGCGGTAAATGGCAGAGAAGCGGTCGAAAAAGCCAAAGCTCTCAAGCCGGACGTCA
>NZ_JAWOQO010000207.1:0-1122 GCF_033337345.1 Vibrio sp. YT-18
AGACGTTGTCACGTGAAGACGAGTTACTGGAGAAATTGGATGAGTGTGAAAATGCCACTGCGTTTCTTCAGGTTTCTAACAAAATAATTAACCTCAAGTTAAAAGCATTACTTCCGAGTGTGTTCGTCCAAGACGCCTTAGTGAAGGAGTATGCTGTGGATCCTTTATTGAGAGAAGATGGGCCATTGGTCACGACCGATGTTGTCTCCAAGTTGATGTTTGCGATGGGAAAAATCTCATTACAAACTTATGCAGACATTGGCTTGTACGATCAGGTATTGGAGTATGTGGTTACTCAGCCTGAAAAGATCGCGTTTACAGATGATGTGATTTATGACTTCATCAAAAACCAAGCGGTACTCTCTTCTCAGCAAGACTGCTTTTATCTTGAGTCGATCAATCAGCTAAAGTTCTCTTCGTTTGAGTCCTTTTCGCAAATGAGATACGAATCTCTCATCAAAACAGTGCTCAAGCTGTCGTGTGAAATGTTGATAGAAAGAATCGAAGAGGAAATCAATCAGTAAGGGTTCACCATGCAAGTGAATTTAAACGTCAGTGGCTTTGAAACCGAAGCAACCTTTCCCGATGCCGACGTAAAACGAATCCATCAGCCTCTTATCGAAAAATTTACTCGCCTCTATCATGAGAAGCAGGAACGCATAGTAGTGTTCTTGTGCGCTCCTCCGGGCAGTGGCAAGTCGACACTCGCTGCGTTCTGGGAATACTTGTCGGAACAAGATGAAAGCCAAGAGCCTTTACAAGTGCTGCCGTTTGATGGTTTCCACTACCCAAATGAGATCCTCGAAAACAATACGATTGAACGAGATGGCGAGCTCGTGTCTCTGCGCAGTATTAAGGGGGCCTATCAAACATTTAATCTGACGGAGCTTATCGACAAGCTCAAACAGCTCAAAGTTAAAGATCCGAAATGGCCTTACTACGACCGCAATTTGCATGATCCAGTCGACGACGCCATTTTAGTGAATCGCAATGTGGTTGTCGTTGAGGGGAATTGGTTACTGCTTAATGAACCGGTGTGGAATGAACTGCATCGTTTGGCAGATTTTACCGTCTTCGTCGATACACAGCCTGAGTTTCTGCAAGAACGCTTAGTAAACCGTA
>NZ_JAWOQO010000208.1:0-1121 GCF_033337345.1 Vibrio sp. YT-18
GTAAAGCCATTGATGTTGGTTTTCACGCGGTCTTTCGACAATGCAGCTTCTAACGAAGTTAGTACTCGCTGACGATGCTCTTCTGACGCCATATCGATAAAGTCGATAATGATGATGCCACCTAGGTTTCGCAGACGTAATTGGCCAGCAATGGCTTCAGTCGCTTCAATATTGGTATTAAAGATGGTCTCTTCTAAGTTACGACGACCAACAAACGCACCAGTGTTGATGTCGATGGTGGTCATCGCTTCTGTCTGATCGATGATTAGGTAACCACCCGACTTGAGCTCAACTTTGCGCTCCAAAGAGCGTTGAATTTCGTTCTCAGTGTCGTACATATCAAAGATAGGCTTGTCACCTTCGTAAAGCTCAAGCTTATCGGTCAGCTCCGGTACGTACTCAGAAGTAAACTCTTTGAGGTTCTCATATTCTAAACGTGAATCGACCAAAATCTTGTCGAGTTCCGTTCCAACGAAGTCACGCAAAATACGTTGTGCAAGACCAAGCTCGCCATACAGCGTTGAACGTGTCTTGTACTTAGAACGACGCTCCATGACTTTCAGCCATAAGCGTTTTAGGAACGCAGCATCTTGAGAGAGTTCTTTCTCGTCCGCCCCTTCTGCGGCCGTGCGGATAATGAAACCACCGTGCTCATCGCAGTAGTGATTCACCACTTTTTTAAGGCGCTCGCGTTCGCTTTCGCTTTCAATACGTTGCGATACACCAACGTGGCTAGCGCCAGGCATAAAGACGAGATAACGGGAAGGAAGTGTGATGTCAGTAGTTAAACGCGCACCTTTAGTGCCAAGAGGATCTTTAACTACCTGTACGACGATATCCTGACCTTGGCGAACCAATTCAGAAATGTCACGAACTTGAAACTGCTGTTTCTCGTTCTCTGCCACACATTCAGTATGCGGAACGATATCAGACGCATGTAAAAACGCCGCTTTATCTAAACCAATATCGACGAAAGCCGCTTGCATGCCAGGCAGTACTCGGCTTACTTTACCTTTGTAAATATTGCCCACAATGCCGCGACGAGATTCGCGCTCGATATGTATTTCTTGTAGTACTCCACCTTCAATCATGGCCACACGAGTTTCACTCGGGGTCACGTT
>NZ_JAWOQO010000020.1:0-72988 GCF_033337345.1 Vibrio sp. YT-18
ACTCAGAAGTGAAACGAAATAGCGCCGATGGTAGTGTGGGGCTTCCCCATGTGAGAGTAGGACATCGCCAGGCTTTAGTTTTATTTTCACTTTTTCGAAAAGTGAAGACAAAAGCGGACGCTTGCTTATTAAAGCGAGTGATACCACTGCGGAGTGGTAGTTCAGTTGGTTAGAATACCGGCCTGTCACGCCGGGGGTCGCGGGTTCGAGTCCCGTCCACTCCGCCACTTATTTGAGCGTCGTCTCAATAAACACGAATTACAGGGGTGTAGCTCCAATTGGCAGAGCAGCGGATTCCAAATCCGCGTGTTGGGAGTTCGAATCTCTCCACCCCTGCCATACTCTGAAGCCTCAGCAGTAATGCTGGGGCTTTTTTGCATCTGAAGAAAAGAGAAGCTGACTAGTTGGAAGAGTTGTCGACTCCTCTGATACCAAAGTATCGGGGGATTGAAAGCTCATATCTCCGGGATATTGGTCCACTTCACCTATCCCCCATGTTCATAAGCTCTGGCTTAGGTCAGGGGCTCTTTTATTTCTAACGAATATGTCTTTTATTCCTAACGTATAGTTCCGATGTCAGGTGTATGTTTATCCAACGAATATGGCATACCTTTGCTTCAGGTAGATTTATTTTCTAGTAATGTAATTACTAAATGTTGATGTATCGCTTTGTTCTTTCTGGTTTACCTTCGAATTTCATAACACTTTTTCTTCGTTATCGAGCACATCTGATTCACAATTTATTGAAAGGTTAGTGGTTACATTGACTTGGATGATTACTGACTTGGTTCCTGTTATCATCATGCATTAATGCTAATAATTAGGAAGTAAGTTTATGCCACATTTTCGATTCCGTGCTGTAGAGCCACAAGCTGTTCAGGCATTATCAAAACCCCTTACGGATGAACTTCAGCCTCTAATGGACTGTCCGCGTGAGGATTTTACTTTTGAGTATATCTACACTACGTTTTTCAATGAGGGTGAGGTGAGTGCTGCATATCCTTTTGTCGAAGTGCTTTGGTTCGACCGTGGCCAGGAAGTGCAAGATGAAGTTGCCAAGCTTATTACGCAACAAGTGCGCGGTATCGCTGGTGCCGATATTGATGTTGCAGTTATCTTTTCCGCCTTATCTCCTAAAGCTTATTACGATAATGGCGAACACTACTAAAGGTTAAAGGCTATGAGGCTGAGTTTCATTGTAACTTTGGGTTTATGTTTCTCAGCTTCAGTATGTTCTACTCCTTGGGAGTCTGCGGTTAATCCTACCCGAAACTCTTCCTCCTCTATTGGTAGTTATGCTAACGGTTGTTTAGATGGTGCATTACCCTTGCCTCTCGATGGCGTTGGTTATCAAGTCTTACGTAGTAAAACGAAGCGCTACTATGGGCACCCTAAAACGATAGAGTTTATTGAAAATCTGGCGCTTAAAGCTCATCAAAATCTCAACACCACTCTGCTAATTGGTGATTTATCTTTACCTAGAGGTGGAAGGTTCTCCTCTGGTCATTCTAGTCATCAAACCGGGTTAGATATCGATATCTGGTTAAGACTTGCTGACCAACCGCTTTCTTATAACGAATTACAACTTCCTAAGCCCATGAGTGTGGTGGATTTAAAAGGTTATTCCATACTTAATCATCGCTGGGAAGAACGGCACTTTAAGCTAATTCGGTACGCTTCAAAAAGTAAGGATGTTGCACGAATTTTTGTACATCCTGTTATTAAGGAGCAACTTTGCTTGCAAGAAAACGGCAAAGATCGTTCTTGGTTACGTAAAGTACGTCCATGGTGGGGGCATCATTACCACTTTCACGTCAGGTTGTCTTGTCCTGATTCGAGCGACTATTGTGTTGATCAAGCACCACCTCCAGTAGGCGATGGCTGCGGTGTTGAGCTCGCAAGTTGGGCCCCGAAAGCGAAACTTATTGATACCCCTCCACGGGTAAAAACAACCTCTAAGCCCAAACGAAAAAAAGTCGTTCCACCTCAATGCTTGCCGCTTATCAATCCTAATTAGTGTTACTCTCCAGGTTTATCTGTACTTGGTGATCTCTTTTATGAAACTGGAGAAACATCATACTTTTGTCTACATTGAATAATACCAATACAAAAACTAACCCAATTAGTTTTGGGGACATATTATAGAAATCTAAATTAAACAAAGAGTTGTAGTATGGGTAAGTTGTAACTTCTTTGTTTAGAAAAAGATCTTTCGTCACGATACTCTGGTTTCTTAGCAATATGTCTGTCAGTTGGCTAAAAAGCGATAACAACGCAGACAAGTGTGTAAGGCAGGGATATGCCCTTTTCCTGTTAGAAGAGTAAATCAAGGACAAAACCATGACTATGATTTGTGCAAAAGAATTTGCAGAGTGGTTAAGACACAGATTTAGCAGTGATACTAAAGGAGTCTCTTTGACTCGAGAGGATGTGAATCACCTGACTGGGCGTCAACGCCTTGATCCGGGTTTTGTTAATGATGTGCATTATGAGCTGATGCAATATGGGATGGCTTTCGTTACTGATACGAGCCGAGAAAACTTTTATTTAATACCTGTTTCTCAAGCGGAGAATTGGCGTGAGAGACTAGAGTATCATTTTGAAAAAGAGCTATTCTGCAATATTATCCCTATTGAAAAATCAGGTTGAGAAAAGGTTCAACTTTGATGTCAAAGTTGAACCTAATTGCTCTTATGCTAACCCTTGAATAATCACGAATTTTTCAAGCAACTGCTCTTCAGTTTCGACATGGTTCGGATCAGTGATTATGCATTTTGTAATTGGACACACTGACTGACAGGTCGGCTTTTCGTAATGCCCCTTACACTCTGTACATAGCGCTGGATCAATTTCGAAAATGCTCTCTCCCATACTGATTGCCCCATTAGGGCATTCGGGATCACACATGTCGCAGTTAATGCATTTATCAGTAATGAGCAAGGCCATGGTTACTTACCAGTCGGGTTACGGGTGTCCTGCCCTGAGTTTAGATTACGCATTAATAGGCCATATTCTAAATCTAGCTCTGCTGGTACTGGAATGAATACAAAGTGACCGTTTCCTTTCGCGTCTTCAATAGACTCTGATTTGCGGTTTTCCATTGCCTCTAGCGTGAAAACAATATTGCCTTTTGGCGTCATTAGTTCAAGGCTATCACCGACAAGAAACTTATTTTTTACTTCTACTTCAGCCATGTCACCACGACGTTGGCCAGTGAATTCACCAACAAACTGTTGAGCATCAGAGACTGAGTAACCGTAATCGTAGTTTTGGTAAGTGTCGTGTGTATGACGGCGTAGGAAGCCTTCAGTGTAGCCACGGTGAGCTAGGCTTTCTAGTGTACCCATTAGGCTTTCATCGAATGGTCGACCTGCTACAGCATCATCAATTGCTTTACGATAAACTTGAGCGGTACGTGCGCAGTAGTAGAACGATTTAGTACGACCTTCAATTTTCAATGAGTGAACACCCATCTTAGTTAAGCGTTCAACGTGCTGAACCGCTCGTAGGTCTTTAGAGTTCATGATGTAAGTACCATGCTCATCTTCGTAGGCCGCCATTTTTTCTTCTGGACGGTGCGCTTCAGAAAGCAGAACGACTTCATCTGTTGGTTTGCCGCGACCAATTGTGGTTTCAGGGCGCTCGTCTTGTACTTCGACAGGCTGTGCTTCAGTCGGGTCGAATTTCTCTACGATATCACCAGCGTCGTTTTCTTTACCCTCTTCAACTTTGTATTCCCAGCGGCATGCGTTAGTGCAAGTGCCTTGGTTAGGGTCACGTTTGTTGATATAGCCAGAAAGTAGGCAACGACCTGAGTAAGCCATGCATAATGCACCGTGAACGAATACTTCAAGCTCAGTTTCAGGGCAATGCTCACGAATTTCTTCGATTTCTTCTAGTGACAGCTCGCGAGAAACGATCACACGTTCCACGCCATTCGCTGCCCAGAACTTAACGGTCGCCCAGTTTACAGCGTTTGCTTGTACAGAAAGGTGAATTGGCATTTCTGGGAAAGCTTCACGAACCATCATAATTAGGCCTGGATCTGACATGATCAATGCGTCAGGACCCATCTCTACGATTGGCTTAAGATCACGGATGAACGTTTTTAGCTTCGAGTTGTGTGGTTGAATGTTACATACCACATAAAGCTTTTTGCCTAGGGCGTGGGCTTCATCGATACCGATTTTTAGGTTCTCGTGGTTAAACTCGTTGTTACGTACGCGAAGGCTGTAGCGAGGTTGGCCAGCGTAAACTGCATCTGCCCCGTAGGCGAATGCGTAACGCATGTTTTTCAGGCTGCCCGCTGGAGATAGTAGCTCAGGCACGAATGCTTTCTCAGTTGTCATTGCTCAATTCTCTTTTATCTGATCACAAGTCAGGCCAATTCCACCTAATGGAAATGGGGCGCAAATTTTACGTCAAAATGTGAACTGTGACTAGGGTAATTGTGCTTCAGATAGAAAAACGCCCTCAAAAAAAGTGAGGGCGTTATGGTTAACCTTTATACAAAATTAAGCGTTAGGATTCGGTAAGCCGCCTAGCGCATCGTATAGGTTGGGAAGGAAAGCACTGAACTCTCCACACATTAGAGAGAAGTCTGCATCAAATCGAGCTGCTTGATCTTCACGTGGAATATCATCGTTTTGATCTTTCAATTCATCAGAGAATTTTAGACGTTTGATGCCTGCATCTTCCGTCATAATGAACTCAATACGATCTTGCCAATTAAGCGCAAGTTTCGTCACGACTTTATCCGCAGCGATGTGGTTGCGGATTTCATCAGTGGTTAGCTCTTGCTTCTTACAGCGAATCACACCACCTTCTTCAAGTACGGATTTTAGCTCAGCTTCGTCCATCATGCTGATACCTTGAGGTGTGTCACCGCTTTTCACCCACTCGGTTAGCGTAGTTTCAATCGCCACTTCTGGAATAGCAGGAACAACAGGTAGACTACCCATGGTTTTACGAAGCAATGCTAATACATCTTCTGCTTTTTTATAGCTGCTTGCATCAACAAGGATAAAACCTTCTTTTGGCATGATGAGCACGTGAGTGTGGCTGCTGCGGCTGAATGCGCGCGGCAGTAAATCCATTACGATGTCATCTTTCAGGTTGTCTTTCTCTTTCTTCTTCAGAGGACGACCTTCTTGCGCTTCCATTGCTTCTACTTTTGCATTCAATGATTCTTTGATCACAGAGGCAGGTAGCATTTTCTCTTCTTTCTTGGCGCAAATCAGAATGCGGTTTTCTGACACGTGAGTCATCATATCGCCATGTCTACCCATTGCACTGACCCAGCCAAATTTCTGTTTGTCTTGACTGCCACACGGGGTGAATCGGAATTCAGACAGCTGAGTTTCTAGTTGTTCGGCGTTAAAAGTAACCTCGCGGTTAACGCGGTATACCAGACAGTTTTTAAACCACATAAATCTTCTCTAGGCTTGATGACAAGGGACTAATCATAGGGAATTTTTGTGCTGATGTCTTAATAGAAATGAAAAATATCCGAATGAACCTCAAAAGAAAGTTATATGAAAATTTGTTTTCAAAGGTCACAAAAGTGTCATAATTGGTAGTGATAATGCTTATGCATAGAGAGGCGCTTTGTCTCTTAAATTCATTAGCTCAACGAACATAAGGTTACTCAATTATGTCTAGAAGGATTCTGGTTGTTGAAGACGAAGCTCCTATTCGCGAAATGCTGTGCTTCGTACTTGAGCAGAAAGGTTACCAAGCGGTAGAAGCGGAAGATTACGATACTGCAGTAACCAAACTGGCTGAACCCTTCCCTGATTTAGTTTTACTGGATTGGATGTTACCAGGCGGTAGTGGCATTAACTTCATCAAACATATGAAGCGAGAGGAATTAACGCGCAACATTCCAGTTGTGATGCTTACCGCTCGTGGTGAAGAAGAAGATAAAGTGCGCGGTTTAGAAGTCGGTGCGGATGACTACATTACTAAGCCATTCTCTCCTAAAGAGTTGGTTGCACGCCTAAAAGCGGTGATTCGTCGCGTTACCCCTACTGCACTAGAAGATGTAATTGATGTACAGGGATTGAAGCTTGACCCTGTATCGCACCGTGTTACGGCTAATGATGCGCCATTAGACATGGGCCCTACAGAATTTAAGATGCTTCATTTTTTCATGACGCATCAAGAACGCGTATACAGCCGTGAGCAGCTATTAAACAATGTTTGGGGCACTAACGTGTATGTCGAAGACCGTACGGTTGATGTTCACATTCGCCGCCTGCGTAAAGCATTGGAAGCTGCAGGGCATGATAAGCTGATCCAAACTGTTCGTGGTGCTGGATACCGCTTCTCGACGAAGGCATAAATTAACACGCAGCTTATCGGTACCATTTCTGGAGTTATGAGTGGTTGAAAGATTAACGTGGAAAAAGCTGGCTTGGGAGCTGGCTTTTTTTTACACCCCATGGGTGATAGTAGGTTGGATATTCGGTTATATGCCGTGGTTGCTTTTGGCTGCTACGGCATTGCAGCTTGTGTGGCATTTGCATAACCAAGTACGTTTATCTTCTTGGTTATGGGATGAAAAACGCCTCACGCCACCATCTGGTAGCGGTAACTGGGAATCTTTGTTCAATGGGTTGTATCGCTTACAACAGCGCCAACGCCGCAAACGAAAAGAGCTTACTAATCTTATTCGTCGATTCCGAAATGGTGCAGAATCGCTACCCGATGCGGTAGTGGTATTCCGTGCTGAAGGCAATATTGTTTGGTGCAACAAGCTGGCTCAGCACTTACTGGGCTTCCATTGGCCAGAAGATTCAGGTCAACCTATCTCCAATCTCATTCGTACACCTGATTTTATCAAGTACCTCAACAAGAAAGACTTTTCAGAGCCATTAGAAATGCGTTCACCACTCAATGTCGAACGCATGCTAGAACTACGTATCGTACCGTATACCGAAGGTGAACATTTGATGGTGGTGCGTGATGTTAGCCAGTTAAAACAACTTGAGGGAATGCGTCGCAACTTCTTTGCCAACGTATCTCATGAACTGCGTACACCAATGACGGTGCTACAAGGTTATCTTGAGATGACAGAAGATCCTGATATGGTCGTGGGTCCTATGTGGAGCAAAGCTCATGGTGTCATGACGGAGCAGCTTAACCGCATGAACAGTTTGGTGAACCAACTACTGACACTATCTAAAATTGAAGCGGCACCTATGCATGAGCTTGAGGAAGTCGTGAATGTGCCCGCGATGCTTGAAGTGTTAGAAAAAGAGGCGGTTAGCCTTAGTGGGGACAACCAACATAAATTGAAATTTGATGTTGATGCTAGCCTACGCGTGCTGGGCGATGATGACCAGTTACGTAGTGCTATCTCTAACCTCGTTTATAATGCCGTCAAATACACACCGCCTGGTGCGAACATTAATGTTCGTTGGTTCCAGACCTCTCAAGGCGCATGCTTAGAGGTGGAAGATAGTGGTGATGGTATTGAACCTCAGCACCTCCACCGACTTACTGAGCGTTTTTATCGAGTGGATAAAGCAAGATCACGTGATACTGGTGGAAGTGGTTTAGGGCTTGCCATTGTAAAACACGCGCTGAGTCACCATGACTCTCATTTAGAAATTCACAGTGAAGTAGGCGTGGGTAGTAAGTTTTCTTTCGTATTGCCTGAGCGTTTGGTGGTGAAATAATGGCTTTACGATTAGCAAAAACATTCAGTTTATTCGCGCTTGTTTGTTCTTTTATGGCTGCCGCTCAAGATAAACCATTGCCGAGTTATCATAAAACGACGGGGATTGTCGGGAACTTGCTCTCTGTTGGCTCCGATACACTTGCGGGTATGACAACGCTTTGGGTTGAAGAGTTTAAATCCATTTACCCGAATATTAATGCGCAAGTCCAAGCGTCTGGCTCTTCTACTGCCCCTCCAGCATTGACCGAACAAACAGCTCAGTTTGGTCCCATGAGTCGCCCTATGCGTTTAAGAGAGATAGAAGCGTTTGAACGTGAACATGGCTACAAGCCAACGGCGCTTAGGGTAGCCATCGATGCAATCGGTATTTTTGTTCATCAAGATAATCCAATTCAAGGTCTTAACTTTAGTCAATTAGATGCTTTGTTTTCTGCCACGCTACGCTGTGGCGAAAGTCAATTTGTAACAAACTGGCAGCAACTCGGTCTTGAATCACAGTGGGCAAAGCGAAACGTACAGTTGTTTGGTCGTAACTCCGTTTCTGGAACTTATGGTTACTTCAAAAGTAATGCCTTGTGTGGCGGCGATTTCAAGACTCGAGTTAACGAGCAGCCAGGCTCCGCGTCAGTAGTGCAAGCTGTAGCGTCAACCATCAGTGGAATTGGTTATTCCGGTGTTGGTTATCGAGTGGCAGGCGTGCGCTTAGTCCCTGTGGCTAAAATGGGAAATGGCTACGTGACTCCAACGCGAGAACATATTGTTAGTGGTAAGTACCCACTATCACGTTACTTATATGTTTACGTGAATAAGCACCCTGATTACCCATTAACACCAATTGAAGCTGAGTTTATTCGCTTTATCTTTTCTGCTCAGGGACAAGCGTTGGTTGAGAAAGATGGTTATGTGCCCATTACGGCAGACTTTGCAGAAGAAGAGTTAAAAAAAGTCGGCCTGTAAGCCGACTTTTTATTTAGGTATGGACAGTACGAGATCAGAAAGTGAGTGTCCACTTCGCGCTGTCCCAACGTTCTTGTTCTTCCTGTAAATCCGCGTGAAGTAATTTATTGTTTTCTAGCCATGCTTCATCTGTGCATGTGAGAATCCATTCGTCATTTTTGATAGATAAGGTGATATCAGGCAATGGATCTTCATTACGCTGCCCATTTAATACGATAGAAAGTCGTAATATTTTGATGAGGCTTATAACGTCACTCTGTTTATAGAGGTTGAAATCTGGTAGTTCTTGCAATTTGAGCGCTTTACGCTGGAAGCGAGCTAATGTTGCAAGCACTAATTGCTGCTCACGGTTGAAGCCTTGTAGGGTGGAGTGCAACAGAATATAAAAAGAGTGGCGATGGAAACTACGCAAGTTAATACTTAATCCGACTTCATGAAGCAACGCTGCCCACTCTAGTAAGTCAAATAACTCACTCTTTTTCTTAATGCCTAGTTCAGAGCGTACCTGACATAACATCTCACGTGCATGCCCCTTAACACGAGCGGCATGCTCTAAGTCGACCCGGTGCTTGTTGGCTAAATTTTCTGTGGTGCGCATGCGAATATCGGAGCGCGCAAAACGCTCTTCCATTTCGTACAACAGGCCTTCGCGCAGAGCACCATCGGAGAAAAACATCTGCTCAATGCGAAGCGCTTTGAAAATCGCGGACAAAATCGCTACGCCTGCTGCGAATACGGGTTTACGTTCTTCTGTTAGACCAGTCAGTTCAATATCTTCAATTGAATCAAATTTACACAGAGTTTCGATAAGTGTATCCAGTCGACTCGCTGTGATCAGGCCATCTTCAAAACCTAATCCTACTAGCACTTCTTGAATCGCTTTGATGGTTCCTGATGAGCCGAGAGCAATATCCCAGCCCTTTTTACGATATGTTGAGGCGATGGACTCGAGTTTTTGTTCGGCCGCTAACATCGCCTTACTGAAGTTTTTGCCTGACAGTTTGCCGTTTTTAAAGTATTGCTCTGTAAAACTGACGCATCCCATCTGTTTACTGTTGAGAAGCTCAGGCTCAAATTCTTGTCCAATAATCATCTCGGTACTGCCGCCTCCGATATCGATGACTAGTTTGG
Source organism: Vibrio sp. YT-18 (assembly GCF_033337345.1). NCBI lineage: Bacteria > Pseudomonadati > Pseudomonadota > Gammaproteobacteria > Vibrionales > Vibrionaceae > Vibrio > Vibrio sp. YT-18. The sequence goes on from NZ_JAWOQO010000020.1 coordinate 9,773, forward strand.
AGTTGGATTCTACTTGAGTGTGCGCGACACCTAAGTAAATCAGGCGGGCTTCTTCTTCTCCAGGGATAATTTCTATTGGGAAAGGCATCACTTCTTTTGCACGCTCGATGAAAAGGTGGGCATTTTTAGCGCGTCTTAGTGTGTGTGTGGCGGCGATACGTACATTTGACTCATCAAGCCCTTGCAACCTTTCAGCGAACATGGCTAAGCATTCTAGCGCACGCTCCATTGCGGCGTGACTTAAGTTCAATTCACTGTCGAGTCCTGATGCTAAGCGAACACGTTGTTTATGACGACTAACCAGTTGTAGGTCACTGCCAACAACTTTGGCCACCACCATATGGAAACTGTTTGAGCCGAGGTCTATCGCGGCAATGTAGCGAGTATCTTGTTCAAGTATTTGAGGCATCTGAATTTTGTTTTCTAGTTTGCTTTTCTATATTTTTAAGATAGTCATAGATAGCGATTTGAGAGCGAACTTTTTTGCGATTACCTCGTGGTACGTAAGCGTTACTCATTTCTTTATCTATTAAACGAGCCTTTACTGTATCGGTAAAATGGATATTCGTTATATCAATAATTCTCTGTTTCAAACGTGGATCACGGACTGGTACTGCTACCTCGATACGGTGATCAATATTTCTTGTCATCCAGTCTGCGGAGGAGATATAAACTTGCGGATCGCCATCATTGTGGGTGATCACCACGCGAGGGTGCTCAAGAAAGCGGTCAACAATACTGATGATGCGAATATTGTCGCTGATCCCCTCAATGCCCGGTACTAATGAGCACATACCTCGAATGATCATGTTTATTTTTACACCGGAAGTACTTGCTCCATAAAGCTTATTGACGATGCCTTTATCGACTAGGTTATTGACCTTGATCGTAAGAGCGGCTTTTTTCCCTAGCTTGGCATTCGCAATTTCATTATCAATTAAGCGGTAGATTTGGGTTCGAGAATTACGAGGAGATACCATAAGGTGATTGAACTTCACTGGTCGGTATGGATTCTCAATGTAACCGAAGACATTACGGACTTCATTAGTGATTTCTTGATCTGCCGTAAGCAGGGAGAAGTCGGTATAAATTCGTGCCGTCTTCTCATGGAAGTTGCCTGTGCCGATGTGTGCGTAGCGAATAATTTCTTCACCTTCGCGGCGGCTAATCATCAGTAGCTTTGAGTGAATCTTAAGACCAGGCGCACCAAAGATGACGTGCACACCCGCTTCAGTTAATACTTTTGACCATTCGATATTGGCTTCCTCATCAAAGCGAGCTTGCAGTTCGACGACCACAGTGACATTTTTGCCGTTGTGCACCGCATCAATTAAAGAGTTCATCAAGCGAGAATCTTTCGCGACGCGATAAATGTTAATCTTGATACTAAGTACTTTGGGATCGAAGGAGGCTTGGCGCACTAACTCACTAATGTGGTCAAAAGTGTGGTAGGGATAATAGAGCAGAATATCTTTCGCTTTAATCGCGTCAAAGCTGTTGGCATAACCTTCGAAATCGGCACATTTCATTGGCGGGAGAGGTTTATTTTCAAGATATTCTCGTCCAACATTTGGAAAGCCGATGAAGTCTTTAAAGTTGTGATAGCGTCCGCCGGGGATAAGGTTATCGTAGTTAGAGATATTAAGTTTGTTACACAGAAACTCTAACATTTGAGGCGGCATATCGCGTTCGTAGACGAAGCGAACGGGCTTTGCTGTCAGTCGCTGATTGACACCCTCTGACATTTGTTCAAGCAAGCTGTACTCGATTTCATTGCGTAAATCGTATTCAGCGTCACGCGTCATTTTCATCGCATAGCCGCTAAGCTCATCATAATCAAAAAAGCCTTTGAACAGCTCGTCCAAACAGTGGCGGATAATATTATCAAGTAAGATGATGGTTTTTCGACGCTTTCCTTTCTGTTCTGGTACCATCACAAAGCGGGGAAGGTGATCGGTCGGAATTTCGATCAGAGCGTATTGGTAATGTTCTTCTTTACGCAGTTCTACGGCGATGTAAGCGTACTCGTCTTTGAGAAATTGCAGAACATCAATCTCGTCTTTCATTAGGAGGGGAGTGATATGCGGCATTACCTCTCTACGGAAGTATTTCGCGATCCACTTTTGTTGCGATTCATCCAGTTGCTGTTCGTTGACCAAGAAAATGCGACGTCGCGCCATTTCTCGAATCAATTCGCTGTAAAGCTCATCAAATTGTTCGTTAAGCTTTAGTGCTTTCGACTGCATTTTGGTTAACAGTCGTTTAGGGCTATCACTGCCACCGCGCTCTTGGCTGATTAGGATTCTGCGCTTCACGTCCGCAAAGCGTACTTTGTAAAATTCATCTAAATTGTTGGAAAAGATCCCAAGAAAGCGAATACGTTCGATCAAAGGGACGGTTTTATCGGCAGCTTCTTGTAATACTCGTTCGTTGAAAGACAACCAACTCAGTTCTTTTTCTATATATAGTTTTTCTGCGCTCATAACCTTACCTAGCCAAAAGTGAAGTAATACGTACTCATCTTGGAAAAATGGATGAGTGAGAACATTATGAGATTTTCATTACAGATTTATTTCATACCACGCATTGCATAAGAGTTGTATTCTTTTCAGGTGTTTAATGTGATCTGTAATATAATTGTCATCTTAACGACATATTCTAGTACTAAGTCAAAAAAGGTAGAGATTTAAATGGCACAAGCCGAGTTTTCATTGCAGGAAAAAGATAAGAAACGACTGATAAAAGATCGTTTAGTTCGACTTGCAGTGACATCCGGTGGTGTCGGCGTACTTGCGGCGCTTATTTTGATCTTTGTCTACCTCGCCATGGTGATCATTCCGCTTTTTTCTGATGCGGAGATCAAAACCAACCAAGCCATTCGAGCCACTCATATTGAAACACCACTTGCGATTTCAGTGGATGATTACGCTCAGCTCGCGTTCGTTCTAACCCAAAGTGGTGAGATTCAATATTTGTCGATGGACGATCCTACGAAACCTGCGGTGTATACACAGCAAATCGCCCAGAAACCCGTCGCTTTCTCTCAATCTGCTCCTGGGCTAGGTTGGTATGGATTTGTTGATGGGCAGGGTAAAGCGAACCTTTTCAAGCCAGAATTTAATGCCACATTGAGAGAAAATACACGTCCTCCGGAAGTGATTGAGCTAGACACCAGCATGGATCTGACACTAAGTACGCCTCAAGATCCTGTGACTCAGTTTGTATTTGCAGCTTCGACGCCCTTACCAACGGTTGTTTGGCAGACGCAAAGCGGTGAAGTGAAAGCTCGCTGGCAAGTGGCTTCGTCTTTGGGTACGTCTCCTACAACGATCGATTTTACGTTCTCTTCAGGCTTTAATACGCCTCAGCAAATGTTGTTGACACCTGACGGTGAAACGCTTTATTTGCGCGATGGCTCTGAGTTGATCGTGTTAAAGAAAACCGCACGTAAATTTGCTGTGCGAGAGGTGGTCGATCTCACTCAAGGTGATAAGAAGCATTCCGTTCGTACGATAGACTTATTGGCTGGTGCTTACTCGCTTTTGGTGACGCACAACGATGGTCGGGTGTCGCAATGGTTTGATACGCTGCAAGAAGAAAAACGCACGTTAACGCATATTCGTGATTTTAAATTGGCATCAGAGCTTAAGTATTTGTTGCCGGATTCTCATCGAAAAGGATTTTATAGCTTTTACACCAACGGCACGTTGCAAAGCCATTATACAACCAGTGAAAAACTGGTGTTGTTTAAGCGTGCGTATAATCAAGCGCCCGCAATCGCAGCAATGTCTAACAATGAACGCTACTTAATCACTTGGCAAAATAATGCGTTAAATGTTGCGGAAGTGGACAATGCCTATCCGGAAATTTCATTGTCTTCATTATGGCAAGAAGTGTGGTACGAAGGGTATCCTGAGCCTGAATTTGTGTGGCAATCGACTTCGGCGAGCGATAACTTTGAGGCTAAGTTCAGCCTAGTACCTATTGCGTTTGGAACGATAAAAGCGGCGATGTTTGCGATGCTGTTTTCAGTACCGCTCGCAGTGCTAGGTGCTATTTATACGGCTTACTTTATGTCGCCACGCATGCGTCGTGTCGTAAAACCGTCGATTGAGCTAATGGAAGCACTGCCGACGGTGATCATTGGTTTCCTCGCGGGATTGTGGTTCGCGCCTATTGTCGAAGATCACCTGATTACGATCGTCGTTATGCTGTTTGTTTTGCCCTTGAGCACCATGATTATGGGCGGGCTATGGGCATTAATACCGCAACCTTTGCGGAATCGTCTGCCTAATGGTTGGCATGCTTTAGTGCTCATGCCTGTCATATTGGTACTGATTGGGTTTGGAGTGTGGATTTCGCCTACGATTGAGCAGACGTTCTTTGGTGGCGATATGCGCTTATTCTTAACCGAGCATGGTATTGGTTACGATCAACGCAATGCATTGGTGGTGGGGCTAGCGATGGGGTTTGCTGTTATCCCGACGATTTTTACCATTGCCGAAGATGCTATTTTCTCTGTACCGAAGCATTTATCGGATGGCTCTTTGGCATTAGGGGCCACGCCTTGGCAAACTTTAATCTATGTTGTCTTGCTTACTGCAAGCCCAGGTATTTTTTCTGCCATTATGATGGGCCTGGGACGCGCTGTTGGCGAAACCATGATTGTGTTAATGGCAACGGGCAATACGCCATTAATGGATTGGAATATTTTGGAAGGATTGCGCAGCCTGTCGGCGACCATCGCCGTTGAGTTGCCAGAGTCGGAAGTTGGAAGTTCGCATTATCGCCTGCTGTTCCTAGCTGCATTGATTTTGTTTGTGTTTACGTTTGCAGTAAACGCGCTTGCGGAGTGGGTTCGTCAGAGACTGAGAGATAAGTACCGTGCGTTGTAATAATGGTTTGAATAAAGAGCGAGTAATAACGTGTTAAATTGGATTCGTTCTGGCGCACCGTGGATATGGCTAACAGGCGGTGCAGTCAGCATCAGTTTGTTGTCGGTATTAGGGTTGTTACTCCTTATCGGCTGGAAAGGCCTGACTTACTTTTGGCCAGCGCCCTTGTATCAGTGGAATGTTGCAGCGCTGACTCCTGTACAAGGCGAAGTGCTACATGAAAATACTATTCTGATTGGTCAAGTGTATGAGCGCAGCTTTGTACCGAAGAGTTATTTGCCTGAAAGCGCAGCACAACAGTTAGAAGACGATGAAGATTTTGCCACGCGACTCAACATCAAAATCGCTAACCGAGAGTTGTATCCCGCCGATTTTATCTCCGTATTGCAAATGCAGTTGGATGAGCCCACGACGCCAAAAGAGTGGGCGGTGATAGAGCGCAGTAGCGGTGGTTATTTCTTTGGTAAGCTGGTGGCGTTTCAAGATGGCGATAATATATACACCAGTGATATTCAATCGGTACTAAATAAAAAGCTTGATGATGCAGAAACTCTGCGCCATGAGATTGATTCTTTGGTGGTCGATCAGCTTAAAGAGCTTGGTTGGAAGCTAGAGCAGTTGCGATTAGAAAAGCGCAAGCATGAATTGAATGACTCGCTGACAGAAAGCTTCTTAAAGGAAAATCAGACGAAAAAAGAGCAGATAGAAAAAGCGCTTGCGACGTTAGATTTGCAACTTGATGGTTTACGACTTCAGCTCTCTGACTACGCCTTGATTGCCGAGGATATGACGGGGTCACAAGTATCGATTCCGCTCGAAGATATTTTGGACTACTGGTATCCAAACCAAATGTCACTGCCTGATAAAGTCATGCATTGGGGAAAACAGGTTTGGAAGTTTTTATCTGAAGATCCAAGAGAGTCAAACTCCGAAGGAGGCGTGTTCCCTGCGATATTTGGTACGGTTTTCTTAGTACTCATTATGTCGATCATTGTGATGCCACTTGGGGTGATCGCCGCTATCTATCTACATGAATACGCTAAGAATAACGCTCTAACCAGAGTGATTCGTATTGCAGTTATAAACCTAGCGGGTGTTCCATCGATTGTTTATGGCGTGTTTGGTTTAGGCTTCTTCGTTTATACGATAGGTGCCTCTATCGACAACGTATTCTATGCGGAGAAGCTACCGGCACCAACCTTTGGTACGCCGGGTTTGTTATGGTCTGCACTAACTCTTGCCGTGCTGACGCTTCCAGTTGTGATTGTGACTACTGAAGAAGGTTTAACTCGTATTCCGAGCTCAGTACGACATGGTTCTCTGGCGCTTGGTGCAACTCAGTTCGAAACACTATGGCGTGTGGTTTTACCTATGGCGACGCCAGCTATTATCACAGGTTTGATCCTTGCGATTGCACGTGCAGCTGGCGAAGTAGCGCCACTGATGCTGGTGGGGGTCGTGAAATTGGCATCCAGTTTACCGGTTGACGGACAATTCCCTTATGTGCATTTGGATAGAAAGTTCATGCATTTAGGTTTTCACATTTACGATGTTGGCTTTCAAACCTCCAACATCGAAGCGGCGCGACCATTAGTTTATGCTACCTCTTTCTTACTCGTGACAGTGATTGTCGGGCTAAACTTAACAGCAATCAGTATTCGCAATAATTTACGAGAAAAATACAGAACGTTAGGACAAGATTAAGTATGTTTAATTTTGATAGTACATTAGGTTATGAGCCACCATTGGATGTTCATAATTTAACGGATGAACAAACAGCCATCTCAATCGAGAACCTTAATCTGTTCTATGGTCAAACTCAGGCGCTGCATGATATTTCGATGCGAATTCCCAAAGGGCGAGTCACCGCTTTTATCGGTCCTTCAGGGTGTGGAAAGTCGACGTTATTACGTTGCATCAATCGCATGAACGACTTAGTGGAAGGGTGTCGAGTCACAGGTAAAGTGCGTCTCCACGGCAAGAATGTTTATCATCCTAATGTCGATGTTGCGACACTTCGACGCCGAGTGGGGATGGTGTTTCAAAGACCCAATCCATTTCCTAAGTCTATTTATGAAAACGTAGTTTATGGCTTACGCTTACAAGGTGTAAAAAACAGCCGCAGTTTAGATGACGCAGTGGAGCGATCCTTGCGCTCGGCGGCGTTGTGGGATGAGGTAAAAGACCGCTTGCATGAGAACGCATTTGGCTTATCTGGTGGTCAGCAACAGCGCTTGGTCATTGCACGTGCGGTGGCGATTGAGCCGGAAGTCCTGTTATTGGACGAGCCAACATCAGCGTTGGATCCAATCTCAACTTTAACTATTGAAGAGCTTATCAATGAGCTGAAGACTCAATATACTGTCGTTATCGTTACCCATAATATGCAACAAGCGGCGCGAGTGAGTGATCATACTGCATTCATTCATATGGGTAAGTTAATTGAATACTCTGACGCGGATTCGATCTTCACTTCGCCAATGAAGAAACAGACCGAAGATTACATTACGGGTCGCTACGGTTAAGTCGCGACTCTATACGGAATAAGGAACATCATGCACTTTGGACGTCATATTTCAGGACAATTTAACGTAGAGCTAGAATCGATTCGTACTCATGTATTAACCATGGGGGGCTTGGTAGAACAGCAGCTTTCGTATGCTATTCAAGCCTTGCATAAAGAAGACATCGAACTGGCGCGTAAGGTTGTGCGTGACGATCATAAAGTGAATGCGATGGAAGTCTCGATCGATGACGCCTGTACACGCATTATTGCTAAGCGTCAGCCAACGGCAAAAGACTTGCGCTTAATTATGGCTATCATCAAAACGATCACTGATTTAGAACGTATCGGTGACGTGGCGACACGTATTGCTTACGTTGCCATTGAAAGCCCATCATCAAAAGAACGACAATTCCAAGTGTCGTTAGAGCCTCTCTGCCGTCAGGCAATTAATATGCTGCATCAGGTTTTAGACGCGTTTGCCCGTATGGATGTAGAAGCGGCAGCAGAGGTGCACAAACAAGATGACAAACTAGACGCCGAGTATGAAGCGGTGATTCGTCAGTTGATGACTTACATGATGGAAGATCCAAAAAATATCCCTAATATTCTGCAAGTGATGTGGTCTGCACGCGCGATTGAACGCGTGGGGGACCGCTGCCAGAACATCTGTGAATACATTATTTACTTTGTGAAAGGGAAAGATGTACGCCACCTAGGTGATCAAAGTATTGATGACGTACTGAAGTAACTGACTTCAACAAATAGACCAGCTTTTAGGCTGGCCTATTTATTAGAGAGAAGGAAAGCACGTTAATATTTATCAGGAACGAAGGTCTGATCATCAATGGGCGCTCTGACGTAACCTTCTTTATTGAGTTCAGGTAATTCGATGGGTGAGTACTCAAGTGCTTTGTAATCAATCTGGCTTAGTAAATGACTGATACAGTTCAAGCGCGCTTTCTTTTTGTCATCTGAAGGGACGACCCACCAAGGGCAGTTTTTCGTGTCTGTATAGGCAAACATCTTATCTTTTGCTTCCGAATACTCCGCCCAGCGATGACGTGACTCTAAATCCATTGGGCTGAATTTCCAACGTTTGATCGGCGTATTAATTCGACCTAGAAAACGTTTTTCCTGCTCTTCGTCTGAAACCGAAAACCAATACTTAATCAGAATAATCCCAGAGCGTTGCAACATTCTCTCGAATTCAGGGCAAGAGCGTAAAAACTCCTCGTATTCGTCTGGAGTACAGAACCCCATGACTTTTTCGACACCTGCTCGGTTATACCAACTTCGGTCAAATAAAACGATTTCACCAGCAGATGGTAAATGAGCGACGTAACGTTGGAAGTACCATTGCGTTTTTTCTTTTTCGGTCGGTGCAGGCAGAGCCACTACGCGACAAACACGCGGGTTTAGCTTTTCTGTAATTCGCTTTATCACTCCGCCTTTGCCCGCAGCATCACGGCCTTCAAACAGAACAACCACTTTTAACCCTTTGTGTTTGACCCACTCTTGAAGTTTTACGAGCTCAACTTGAAGGTTTTTGAGCTCCTTTTCGTATTCCTTTTTCTTCAATTTAGACATACACCTTTCCTCACTCCTTGATAAACAATATGTTAGCACTCAAAAGCTATGCGCGTGAGGTTACGGTGGTCTATTTGAGAGTTGCTACGACATCGGTTATGGCTTGTGTACTTGTGATGGGGATTAAAAAATCATCGACATCGGATGCGCCCATTTTGCTTTGTTCAGCAACAAAGGTCATTTGGCTAGGGCGTGTGGTTTTGCCTGACAGATGGATTTCAGGAACTTGAGTGTCTTCTACTAACGCACGTACGTTACTCGCATTAACGCCAGCCCCCGCCATGATTGCTATGCGTCCTTGGGCTTGCTTAACCAAAGCTCTAAGCACATCGATCCCTTGTGGTGCTGAAGGCGCAAGACCGGAGGTTAAAATACGTTCACAACCTAAGCTGATCACTTCTTCCAAAGTTTTTTCAGCGTCACGACACTGGTCAAAGGCACGATGGAAGGTCACGCCTAAGCCAAGCGCTTGAGCAAATTCACACAGCGCAGCCGCGTAAGGCATATGAATATCACCGTCTTGAGTGAGCACGCCGAACACGACACCGCTCAAGCCTGATTGGTGAGCCGCTTCAATATCCCAACGCATCATTTCGATCTCTTCTTCATTGTAGAAGAAGTCACCTTGGCGTGGGCGGATCATGGCATAAACTGGAACACTCGAAAGCTTAGCCGCTTGCTGCATAAAACCATAACTGGGTGTTAGTCCGCCTAAAGCCAAAGAGGAGCAAAGTTCAATCCGAGTGGCGCCGCCAGCAATGGCGTAGTGCAGAGATTCAATATTATCAATACAGACTTCTAGGTGAGTAACCACGTTCATTCATCCTGCTAACGTTACAAATAAGTGTTGTGGCTAAGATATTAACAGGGCCAGTAAGCAGAATCTGTATGGAGGAGATGATAAATAGAGGTAAAGTTTACGCTAAAGCGTTACCTCATTTTGGCGGTTTATCTGAAGGAAAAAGAAAGCCCAGAGCAGAGGCTCTGGGCTTTGATAGGACTTTACTTAGACTGATTGGCGTTTGCGGTTTTCCGCATTAGCTTATTGCTTTATATACATCCAACCATCACACCCGTTGAGCTAGGGTGAAGGTCTATTATTTTTTGCCTAGGTCAGCTGCGTGCTCAGATAGGAACGCTGCAACACCTTTTGGAGATGCGTCCATACCTGCTTTACCTTCTTCCCATTGTGCAGGACATACTTCGCCGTGCTTCTGGTGGAAGTTAAGAGCGTCAACCATGCGTAGCATTTCGTCGATGTTACGGCCTAGTGGTAGGTCGTTAACTACTTGGTGACGTACAACGCCTTCTTCGTCGATTAGGAAAGAACCACGGAAAGCAACGCCTGCTTCTGGGTGCTCAACGTCGTAAGCTTTACAGATTTCGTGCTTAACGTCAGCAACTAGTGGGTACTTAACTTGACCGATACCGCCATCTTCGATAGCAGTGTTACGCCATGCGTTGTGAGAGAACTGAGAATCGATAGAAACACCGATTACTTCAACACCTTTAGCTTGGAAGTCAGCTAGACGGTTGTCGAATGCGATTAGCTCAGATGGGCAAACGAAAGTGAAATCTAGTGGGTAGAAGAATACTACTGCTTTCTTACCTTTAGTGAACTCTGCAAAGTTGAAGTTTTCAACGATTTCACCGTTACCTAGAACAGCTGCTGCAGTAAAATCAGGGGCTTGACGACCTACTAGTACCATTTTTTTGCTCCTAAAAAGTATGGTTAGCTCCAAACCGAATTCAGTTGTGTCGGTTTGGTTCGTGTTTGTACGAGACAAACTATAGTACAGATTGTAGTATTGAAAAAAGCGAAATAAATAGATTGAGTTAATCGAAAAAAACGATAATAACAAAACTCTTAACTCGATCACTGGAACGGCGGTAGATACAAATACAATTATGAATAAATGGCCCAGTTTGAAGCAGTTACACTATTTAGTCACACTGCATGAAACAAGACATTTTAGTGACGCTGCAGAGCGTTGTTTTGTCAGTCAGTCGACTTTAAGTAAGGGTATTCAAAACTTAGAGGAATTGATAGGTTGTCCCTTATATGAAAAGAAAGATAAGAAAAGTCCACTGGTTTTTACCCAAACAGGAGAAATGGTAGTAAAGCAGGGGCGAGAGCTGTTAGCAAAAGGGCAAGATTTGGTCGAGCTTGGACGTATGTGCCAAGGCGACGATATGCAAGGCCAGCTAAAAGTAGGATGTATACCAACAATTGCTCCGTTTTTACTGTGTGATTTGGTACAAGAGGTGAACTACCGTTTTCCACAACTGAATCTTTTATTAAGAGAAGACACGACGACAAACTTACTTCAAGCGCTCAGACATGGTGAGCTGGATGTGCTTATTTTAGCGTTACCAGTCGAAATTGATGGGATGGAAAGCCGAGTAGTGGGTAAGGATCCGTTTCGAATGGTTATAAGCGCTAATCAAGCCCAATCGGTCCCTGTGCCGATTCGTTACGCGGATTTACCTGACGAATCCGTCTTTCTACTAGAGAAAGAACATTGCTTAACGGAACATGCGGTATCAGCGTGTAAATTAACAGACAAAGAAAAAATCAATCCGTTTACGGCAACCAGCCTCCATACACTGGTGCAAATGGTTGCGAATGGTTTGGGAACAACGTTCATTCCTCAAATGGCTATCGACCATGGCTTGCTGCATAACCAGAATTTAGTCGTGATCGATCCTCCTGGTAAACAAGCTTATCGCGAAATCGGCTTAGTTTGGCGTCCGAGCTCGTCAAGAACGAAAACATTTAATCAACTTGCAGAAGTCGTTTCAGAGCTGCTTTAGCTATTAGTATTAGCCCTTACTTCTCCATTATTTATCTAAAAGCGCACTGGAAACAGTGCGCTTTCTAGTATTTTATTCTGTTGGTAAACTTTGACTTGTAAAATTTTACAGCTCTTCTTTGATGAAGCTTTCATAAAATAGTGAAATTTCACAATGTTAATTTTACACAAAGCCCTGCATACCTTGTTTGACCCCTGTTTAAATACATCTCTTCAGCCCTTGTGAATACAAGGTGTTTGTTTACCAGTCTATATTCATACGCTTGTTTGAAATGATAAAACGACTTTAAATTTAATGTAATTTTATTACGTAATAACTTACAAAATAAGGCGCTTGATAGATGGTTTTTACCTTGCGGAATAAAACTTTGAATTTTCTGTTTTGTTTATATTGGGGGTTTCACTAAACCCCTTGTTGATATAGCTTATTTAAAGGCCGATACGACTTATGTCTAGATTGAAAATACACGTAGCATTACGCAATCTATCGGCATGGCTAGACGAGTTGAACACAAAGTTAAAGGATGTAATTTGTTGTTCATAACTTACAAATGTAGCTTTACGCTGACTGCCCAAGATTGATAAAGCACGTTAAGGATGAATGATTATGCTTGCTCAGACAGAACAAAAAACACAACAACTAAAGCAAACCCAAGGCATGCTTGAGGTGAATGGAGTCGTTGCTCCAGAACATCAAGCAATTTTCCCTGTTGAAGCCCAAACCTTTTTATCTCTACTGTGTGAAAAATTTGCCGGACGTGTTGAACAGTTGCTGGAAGCAAGAGAAGAGAAGCAAGCACGTATTGATGCTGGTGAGCTACCAGATTTTCTACCAGAGACACAAGACATCCGTGAAGGAAGTTGGAAGATCCTAGGAATCCCACAAGATCTGCAAGATCGCCGTGTGGAGATTACCGGACCAACTGACCGCAAGATGGTGATTAACGCACTGAATGCGAATGTAAAAGTGTTCATGGCAGACTTCGAAGATTCAATGTCTCCTGCATGGAGTAAAGTGCTAGATGGTCAAATTAACTTGCGCGATGCTGTTAATGGCACCATCAGTTACACCAATCCTGGCAATGGCAAACATTATCAGCTGGAAGATGACCCAGCGGTGTTGATCTGCCGTGTTCGCGGCCTTCATTTAAAAGAAAAACACGTTACGTGGCACGGTCAGATCATTCCAGGTGCGCTATTCGATTTCGCTCTGTATTTCTATAACAACTACAAAGCGTTACTTCAAAAAGGCAGCGGCCCTTATTTCTACCTTCCAAAACTGCAATCGCATCACGAAGCGAAGTGGTGGAGCGAAGTGTTCCATTTCACGGAAGACTATTTCGGTTTGGATACAGGCACGATCAAAGCGACTGTGCTGATTGAAACCTTACCAGCGGTATTTGAAATGGACGAGATTCTGTTCTCGCTTAAAGAACACATCGTTGGTTTGAACTGTGGTCGCTGGGATTACATCTTTAGCTACATCAAAACATTGAAAAAACACTCAGACCGAGTACTGCCAGATCGCCAAGTGGTAACGATGGACAAGCCATTCTTAAACGCTTACTCGCGATTATTGGTACGTACTTGCCATAAACGAGGTGCTTTCGCGATGGGAGGAATGGCCGCATTTATCCCAGCTAAAGACCCGAAAGAGAATCAAAAAGTATTAGACAAGATCCAGACTGACAAATCGTTAGAAGCTAACAACGGCCACGACGGTACTTGGGTGGCTCATCCAGGTTTGGCTGACACTGCTATGGAAGTCTTTAGTGCTGTGCTGGGTGAACGCACCAACCAGTTGGATGTGAGCCGTGCAGAGGATGCGCCTATTACAGCAGCTGAACTGCTTGAGCCTTGTGAAGGCGAGCGCACTGAAGGCGGAATGCGCCACAATATTCGCGTTGCGCTGCAATACATCGAAGCTTGGATTTCTGGCAATGGTTGTGTGCCGATTTACGGACTGATGGAAGACGCAGCAACGGCAGAAATCTCACGCGCCTCTATCTGGCAATGGATTCAACACGGCAAGTCGCTAGACAACGGATTAGAGGTCACTAAAGAGCTGTTCGAGCTCTATCTCAAAGAGGAGATTGAAGTCGTGAAGCAAGAAATTGGCGAGCAGCGCTACCATGCGGGTCGATTTGAAGAAGCAGCAGACTTAATGGCAAGGCTCACGACGAGCGATGAACTGACCAACTTTTTGACAGTTCCTGGTTATGACTACCTGGATTAATAAAGAATAACTGTAACACCAATAACGTGAAGGATTTTCAAGGCAGATAGGGAAGTACTGCCTGAGAACGGAAACTCAACGCACACGCATAAAGTGCAAATTATAAAGAGGGATAGACCAATGACTAACTTAACTCGCCGCCAACAAATTGAAGCTCTGGAAAAAGACTGGGCAACTAACCCACGCTGGAAAAATGTGAAGCGTACTTACACTGCCGAGGAAGTGGTGGAACTGCGTGGCTCTATGGTGCCTGCAAACACAATTGCACAACGTGGTGCAGACAAACTTTGGTCACTGGTCAACGGTAGTGCGAAAAAAGGTTACGTAAACTGTCTTGGTGCGCTAACGGGTGGTCAAGCCGTTCAACAAGCTAAGGCAGGTATTGAAGCGATCTATCTGTCAGGCTGGCAGGTAGCGGCGGATAACAACACCGCTTCGACGATGTATCCAGACCAATCTCTTTACCCAGTAGATTCTGTACCGTCAGTAGTAAAGCGTATCAACAACTCATTCCGTCGTGCAGACCAAATTCAGTGGGCTGCTGGTAAGACGCCTGAAGATGAAGGTGGTATTGATTACTTCCTACCTATCGTAGCGGATGCTGAAGCGGGCTTTGGTGGTGTGCTTAACGCTTACGAACTAATGAAATCGATGATCGAAGCCGGTGCCGCGGGCGTTCACTTTGAAGACCAGTTAGCATCGGTGAAAAAGTGTGGTCATATGGGGGGTAAGGTATTAGTTCCTACGCAAGAAGCGGTACAAAAGCTCGTTGCAGCTCGTTTGGCTGCTGACGTAGCGGGAACAACAACATTAGTTATTGCTCGTACTGATGCGAATGCGGCGGATCTCATTACTTCAGATTGCGACCCATATGATAAAGACTTTATTGAAGGTGAGCGTACTCAAGAAGGTTTCTACCGCGTTCGCGCGGGTATCGACCAAGCTATCTCTCGCGGTCTGGCTTACGCACCATATGCAGACTTGATTTGGTGTGAAACGGCTACGCCATGTTTGGAAGAAGCACGTAAGTTTGCAGAAGCAATTCACGCTGAATACCCAGATCAATTGTTGGCGTACAACTGCTCGCCTTCATTCAACTGGGAGAAAAACCTAGATGCAGAAACCATTGCTAAGTTCCAACAAGAGCTTGCAGACATGGGCTACAAGTACCAATTCATCACGCTAGCAGGCATTCACAACATGTGGTTCAACATGTTTGAACTGGCACACGCTTACGCTCAAGGTGAAGGTATGCGTCATTATGTTGAGAAAGTTCAGCGTCCTGAATTCCAAGCAGCTGAAAAAGGCTATACGTTTGTTGCGCACCAACAAGAAGTAGGTACAGGTTACTTCGATAGAATGACCAATACTATCCAAGGTGGTAACTCTTCAGTGACAGCATTGACAGGTTCGACCGAAGAAGACCAATTCTAATTGGCAGAGAAACACTTCCTTAATCAGCGTCAGTAATGGCATTTTGAGCGGCAACCCTGCCGCTCTTTTTTCGTTTAACCGGTGTAAAAACGAAACTTACAACAAAGAGAATACGCTTGCGTACTACTCTTCCTGCTCGATTTCTTCAGGTTCCACTTCTTCTTGTAGTTCCAATAAGTTAATCGCAATCGTCACGAAGTCACTATCAGTAATAATGCCGACCAATCGACCTTTGGTGACAACAGGTAGACAGCCAACTTTATGCTTTTGCATATAGATAGCGCTCTCTTTGAGCCCCGCGATAGGCTCTGCCGTCATGATGTTGGTGTGCATCATTTCGTAGAGCGGTGTGTCTAAAGTAAAAGATTGTTCAGCCTCATCTGGATGCAAGCTCGATTCTTGAGCAGCAAGAATGTCGCGTTGAGTCACCAAGCCTTGTAAGTGGTTATTGGCATCAACAACCGGAATGTGTCGAATATCAAGCGCATCCATCATGCTTTTTGCATCACGCAAGGTGTGCGTGCGCAGTAAGGTATGAGGATTACGAGTCATCATGTCTTCAACCTTGATCATAGAGACCTCCAGCGGCATTGTCCTTCTCTTAAATATAGAGAATATTTTTCTGTATATCTGGGAGCTAACTCGTTTTTCATCAATTAAATAGCACAATGCTGATGGGCTGCGTAATCTGTGTTTTATCGGTGTTTTTATTAATTTGAATAAGTCGGTTTGTGTGCGAGTCAGTTGGCATTTTTAGTTGATATTGAATGTGTTCCCAAGGTAATCCAATGAATTGAATCGCACATTTTTATTCGCTGGATTTTCCAAGATTCTTCTCTCGAAGAAGATACGTCCAGGCTTACCAAATTGAAGACAGCAACCTAGATGAAACGAACAACGTGTAACAAACTTATTGCGCTGGCAGTGGCGGCATTCAGTGTGCCATCAACACAGGCGATTGTGTTAGGAGATGAACAAACCGATCCTGTTGACCGCGTTACTTTGCGAGCAAGTAATATGGCAGAGTTTCCGCTGTGTGGTGGAACGATGCTGACAGAGCAATGGGTACTGACTGCGGCGCACTGTGTGGTGATGGGACAAGGAACCAATGAAGCAACCTACTATGTGACCCCGCCGGGTGAGCTGTCGGTGAATGCGAATGTGTATGAACTTAATTCTGCAGGGCTTGATAACTTCTATCCGGTGTCTCACGTTGTGGTTCATCCGGATTACACTCGGATTTCAAAAGCTGAGACCGACAGTAATGGCAACGTGAAACCTATCCAAACCGGTTTAGATTCAGACATCGCGTTGCTGTATCTCACGCGCCCAGTGGCAAACGCGAGCTTTGCTGACCTAGCGAGTAAAGTTGACATGGAGAGTATCGAAGCACGTTTGGTGGCGGATTGGAATGATAATTACCTGACCAATCAACGTGTCGAAAATGTGCAAGTGTTTGGATGGGGGACTACTCAGCCGGATGCTTCTGAACCTTCTAATACGCTCAAAACCACCATTAGCACATTTTTACCCATCGACAAATGTTATGAGCGTTTAGAAATTGGCAGCAGTTTTCCGGGGATCATTGATTCAAGAGACAACCAAACCAAAATTTGTACGCTACCAACACAAAACCATGTATTGGAGCCAGATAGCCATACTCAATATGGCAACTCTGCATGTAAAGGTGACAGTGGTGGCCCGTTGGTCGATGTGGCGACCGGCAAACAAATTGGTATTGTTAGTGGCGGCCCCCTTATTCTACCAACGTGTGGCTCTTTGACGATCCCAAGTTTCTACACCAAGGTGAGCCACTATTACGACTGGGTACAGTCTTACATCACTGCCGATGCGCCACCAAGTCGTTACATCATTGCGCCGAATTTTATCAAAAGTGCTAACAATGAAAGTGGTGACAATAAAGAGTGTCACGATGGCATTGCGACCAATAACTGTGATTTCAAAGGCTCAGATGATGAAGGTGGCAGTCTAGGGTTTTGGTTATTGGGTTTATTCGTGCCGTTATTCTTGTGGCGAAAGCGTGAGGTTTGATAGGGCGATTGGAATGCCAAACTAATAAGCAGCGGTATACGCTGCTTTGCTTTTTTCATGTTCTCTCTTTTGGGCTCAAATTAAAAATAGTGCCAAGTAATCGAGGCTTTTCACGTTTTATTACACTCTTCACCATGGCTTTTACTGCTATATTCTGGTGATTTGCTTGCTATTGCAGCATGTAAACATATACTAGTCTGCTGCGAAAAACTCGTCGCAATTTTATCGTCGCCTAGACGTGATTTGACCAATAGATAAGACAAGTAACATGCAAGTATCAGATTTCCATTTCGACCTTCCAGATGAACTCATCGCTCGCTACCCTCAACCAGAGCGTACCGCTAGCCGACTGCTGCAAATGGACGGCAATACCGGAGAGCTCATTGATGGCACATTTACTGATGTATTGGGCCAAGTTCAACCCGGTGACTTAGTGGTGTTTAATAATACACGTGTTATTCCTGCTCGTCTTTTTGGCCGCAAGGAATCGGGCGGTAAATTAGAAGTGCTAGTGGAGCGCATGTTGGATGAGAAAAGCATCCTCGCGCACGTTCGTTGCTCTAAATCACCAAAACCAGGTACAACCATTATTGTTGGCGAGAATGATGAATATTCAGCAGAAATGGTTGCACGCCATGATGCTTTATTTGAACTGAAATTTAGTTCTGATAAGACGGTACTAGAAATTCTGGAAGAAATCGGCCATATGCCGCTTCCTCCTTACATCGACCGTCCAGACGAAGATGCAGATAAAGAGCGTTACCAAACGGTATATAATCAAAAGCCAGGTGCGGTTGCGGCACCGACGGCGGGCCTTCACTTTGATGATGTTCTCTTGGAGAAAATCAAAGCGAAAGGTGCAGAGTTTGCTTACGTTACTTTGCACGTTGGGGCGGGTACATTCCAGCCAGTAAAAGTGGAAAATATCAACGATCACCACATGCATGCCGAGTACGTAGAAGTACCACAAGAAGTCGTCGACGCAATTAAAGCGACGAAAGCGCGTGGCGGACGAATTATTGCTGTTGGTACCACATCTGTGCGTTCACTTGAAAGTGCAGCGCAAGACGCATTGCAAAAAGGGACTGAGCTGGCCCCATTCTTTGGCGATACTGAAATCTTTATTTTCCCTGGTTACGAATATCAGCTAGTGGATTGCTTGATCACAAACTTCCACTTGCCTGAATCAACACTGATCATGTTGGTGAGTGCATTTGCTGGATACGAGAACACCATGAATGCTTACAAACATGCGGTGGAAAACAAATACCGTTTCTTCTCGTATGGCGATTCAATGTTCATCAAGAAGAAAACGGCGTAGTTAAAAATAGATTTACGAGTGCTAGCAGTAAGCTAGGAAATAAAGCATCCATTGCTTTGTCTCTCGCAAGGAAAAGCGACCGCTCCTTAAAGTAGGGTAGAGCCCTAAACACTCAGTCAGACTGTTTCTCTGACACCCGGAGGCATCGTGAAATTAAAATTCGATCTTAAGAAGAAAAACGGCAATGCACGTCGTGGTCAACTGACTTTCGAACGCGGCACTGTTCAAACTCCTGCGTTCATGCCAGTAGGTACTTACGGTACCGTTAAAGGTATGACACCAGAAGAAGTAAAAGGTACTGGTGCAGAAATTCTGCTAGGTAATACGTTCCACCTGTGGCTACGTCCTGGTCAAGAAGTGATGAAAATGCACGGTGACCTGCACGATTTTATGAACTGGCACGGTCCTATTCTTACTGATTCAGGCGGCTTCCAAGTATTCAGCCTTGGTAAGATGCGTACGATCACTGAAGAGGGTGTTCACTTTCGTAACCCAGTAAACGGTGACAAGATTTTCATGGACGCAGAAAAGTCGATGGAAATTCAAAAAGACCTGGGCTCTGACATCGTTATGATTTTTGACGAGTGTACGCCTTACCCAGCGACACACGATGAAGCGAAGAAATCGATGGAAATGTCATTACGCTGGGCACAGCGTTCACGTGACCACTTCGAGAAGCTAGAAAACCCGAACAACCTATTTGGTATTGTCCAAGGTGGTGTTTACGAAGATTTACGTGATGTGTCGGTAAAAGGTCTAACGGAAATCGGTTTTGACGGTTACGCGGTTGGTGGTTTGGCAGTAGGTGAGCCTAAAGAAGACATGCACCGTATTCTTGAGCATACTTGTCCTCAACTTCCTGAAGACAAACCTCGCTACTTGATGGGCGTAGGTAAGCCAGAAGACTTGGTTGAAGGTGTTCGTCGTGGTATCGACATGTTTGACTGTGTAATGCCAACGCGTAACGCACGTAATGGTCACTTATTTGTGACTGGTGGTGTGATCAAGATCCGTAATGCGAAACATAAAACGGATACAACACCATTGGATCCGCATTGTGACTGTTACACTTGTCAAAACTACAGCAAGTCGTACCTTCACCATTTAGAGCGTTGTAATGAAATCTTAGGCGCTCGCTTGAATACAATCCATAACCTGCGTTACTACCAGCGTCTGATGGAAAGCATTCGTAAAGCAATTGATGAAGATCGCTTCGATGAATTTGTTACTGAGTTCTATGAGCGTCGTGGCCGTGAAGTGCCACCACTAGCAAAAGAGCAGTAATTGAAAAACTAAAAGAATTAAAGCCTTTGGCATGTCGCCAGAGGCTTTTGCTAATAAAGTAGGCTAACGCACGTTATTTTTGAGAGAGCGATCTCTATTAGTTACTCTCAGACTTGAATCTAAAATGCGAAAGCCCAATTTGTTTGATTATCAATAAAATATAATGAGGATGTTTTAATGTTTATTTCTCAGGCTCACGCAGCAGCAGAAGGCGCGCCAGCAGGCGGTGGTTTTGAAATGCTAATCATGCTTGGCATGTTCGCAGTGATCTTTTACTTCATGATTTACCGCCCACAAGCGAAACGCGTAAAAGAACACAAAAACCTAATGGCTTCTATGGGCAAAGGCGACGAAGTTTTAACTAGCGGTGGCCTAGTGGGTAAAATCACTAAGATTGCTGAAGACAATGACTACATTTCAATTGAGCTTAACGCGAACAATGAAGTAGTAATCAAGAAAGACTTCATCACTGCAGTGCTACCAAAAGGTACGCTTAAGTCTCTATAAAACAGCTAAAGGATCCTCGCTGTGCTAAACCGTTATCCATTATGGAAGTACTTGATGGTGCTTTTTGCCATCATCACCGCTGCGTTATACGCACTTCCAAATATCTACGGTGAAGATCCGGCTATTCAAGTTACAGGGGCGCGTGGCGCCTCTGTAGATATGTCAACGCTGGATGCTGTCACTACTGCTCTTAACAAAGAGCAACTTTCTCATAAATCCATTGCTCTCGAAGATGGATCAATTCTTGTTCGTTTTAACGACACTGACACACAAATCAGTGCTCGTGATGTCATCAGCGAAGCGCTAGGCAAAGACACAATTGTTGCACTTAACCTTGCACCTTCTACACCCGATTGGCTAGAAGCGATTGGCGCGTCACCATTGAAGCTAGGTCTTGACCTTCGCGGTGGTGTTCACTTCTTAATGGAAGTGGATATGGATGCAGCGATGGAAAAGCTTGTTGGTCAACAAGAAGAAGCTTTCCGTAGCGAACTTCGTGACGCCAAGATTCGTTACCGTGCAATCCGCCCTTCTGGAAAAGAAGCGGTAGAAGTGTTGTTGCGTAACGAAGAGCAATTAGCAGAAGCGAAAGCAACGCTAGAAAAGAATCACCCGGACATGATTTTTGTCGATTCTGATTCAAATGGCCGTTACGCTCTTACTGCAACCTTTACTGAGCAACGTTTACAAGAGATCCGTAACTATGCTGTTGAGCAAAACATTACGATTTTACGTAATCGTGTCAACGAACTAGGTGTTGCGGAACCATTGGTTCAACGTCAAGGTGCTAGTCGCATTGTAGTTGAACTGCCTGGTGTTCAAGACACTGCTCGTGCAAAAGAAATTCTCGGAGCTACGGCAACGCTTGAATTCCGTGAAGTTGATGATAAAGCTGACCTATCGGCAGCGGCAAATGGTCGTGCGCCAGCAGGTAGTGAAATCAAGATGGACCGTGATGGTCGCCCAGTTGTGCTTAAGAAGCGCGTTATTCTTGGCGGTCAAAGCATCACAGATGCAAGCTCAAGTGTTGATGAATATGGTCGTCCACAAGTTAACATCTCGCTAGACAGCGAAGGTGGTAATAAGATGTCTGCGTTCTCTAAGAAGAACATTGGTAAGCTAATGGCTACCGTGTTTGCAGAATACAAAGACAGTGGCCGTCGTACGCCTGAAGGCAAAGTTATTCTGGATAAGCATGAAGAAGTCATCAACCAAGCAACGATTCAATCGGCTCTTGGTCGTAACTTCCGTATCACAGGTATCGACTCTGCTGCAGAAGCACACAACCTAGCACTTTTACTACGTGCTGGTGCACTGATTGCACCTATCTCTATCGTTGAAGAACGTACCATTGGTCCATCAATGGGCCAGCAAAACATCGATATGGGTATCCAAGCATGTATCTGGGGTATGGTTGCCGTAATGCTATTTACGCTGCTTTACTACCGCGGCTTTGGTTTGATTGCAAACATTGCTCTAATGGCAAACTTAGTGCTTATCATTGGTGTTATGTCGATGATTCCAGGCGCTACCATGACGCTTCCGGGGATAGCCGGTATCGTGTTAACAGTCGGTATGGCAGTTGATGCGAACGTACTGATCTTCGAGCGTA
Source organism: Vibrio sp. YT-18 (assembly GCF_033337345.1). NCBI lineage: Bacteria > Pseudomonadati > Pseudomonadota > Gammaproteobacteria > Vibrionales > Vibrionaceae > Vibrio > Vibrio sp. YT-18. The sequence continues at coordinate 32,020 of NZ_JAWOQO010000020.1, forward strand.
TCCGTGAAGAAATTCGTGATGGACGTAGTCCACAACAAGCGATTCACCAAGGTTACGCGAATGCATTCAGCACGATTGCTGATGCGAACATCACAACACTAATTACTGCAATCATTCTATTTGCGGTCGGTACAGGTGCGGTGAAAGGTTTCGCAGTTACTCTATCTATCGGTATCTTAACTTCAATGTTCACCGCCATTATTGGTACACGTTGTATCGTGAACCTGATCTACGGTGGCAAACGCGTTGATAAATTGTCGATCTAAGGCTGGGAATTAATATGTTTCAAATTCTAAAAGCAGAGAAGACGATCGGCTTTATGCGTTGGTCGAAAGTAGCATTCGTTTTTTCAATTATAATGATTGCTGCTTCTATCTTCACTTTGTCAACCAAGTGGCTTAATTGGGGTCTAGATTTCACTGGCGGTACTCTTATCGAGGTCGGTTTTGAACAGCCAGCAAACCTTGAAGAGATTCGTGCAGCACTAGATTCAAAAGGCTTTGGCGATGCGACAGTACAAAACTTCGGTAGTGCTCGTGAAGTCATGGTTCGTCTTCGTCCACGTGATGACGTTTCTGGTGAAACGCTAGGTAACCAAATCATTGGTGCTATCAAAGATGGTACTGGCGAAAGCGTAGAAATGCGTCGTATTGAGTTCGTAGGTCCCAACGTTGGTGATGAGCTAACAGAAGCTGGTGGTCTAGCGATCTTGGTATCGCTGATCTGTATTCTGCTTTATGTATCGATGCGATTTGAATGGCGTCTAGCGGCTGGTGCGGTAATGGCATTGGCTCACGATATAATTATCACGCTAGGTGTCTTCTCGTTTCTACAAATTGAAGTTGACCTGACTATCGTAGCTGCGCTACTGACGGTTGTGGGCTACTCACTCAACGATACCATCGTTGTATTTGACCGGATTCGTGAAAACTTCCGTAAGATGCGTAAGGGTGAACCTTCAGACATTATGGACGCCTCAATCACTCAAACGTTGAGCCGTACATTGATTACATCTGGTACGACGTTGTTCGTGGTAATTGCACTGTTCATGCAGGGTGGTGCTATGATTCACGGCTTTGCAACCGCACTTTTACTCGGTATCACTGTAGGTACTTACTCTTCTATCTACGTAGCATCAGCACTGGCTCTAAAACTGGGTATCCAGAAAGAGCACTTGATGCCACCTCAAGTAGAAAAAGAGGGTGCAGAGTTCGACGAAATGCCATAAGGCAGATTGAGAACCGAAAACAAAAACCGCTGAACAATCAGCGGTTTTTTTATGCCTGATAGATTTGAAAGTTTCATTTTTTTTTGAGGTACTTCCAGCTTGAATTGTAGTTTTTTGATTGAGTTGAATATCGGAAGTATGTTCAACAATTTCGGGAGGAAATAATGTCAAGGCAAGCTGAAATAAAAGTACAGTTACTGAAGTTTGTAGAGATTTCTTACAAGCACAATAAAGGTGTTACCACCAAGCTAGTTACTGGAGGGAAAAGGTTCAAGTTAGCAGTTGATGAGTCAGGTAAAGTAACTTTATCTGGTGAGCTTGGATTTACTAAGTTTGAAGTTTCAAAAGAAATGGTTGAAGAGCTGGGCATAAAATTAAAAGCCGTTTCTGTTACTTTTAAAACTACTCGTGATGGTGTTTTGACATACAGTGGGAGTGTTTCTCTTTTTGGTGTTGTTTCCTTTGGAGTTACTGGGCAGGTAAATGTCCGTGAGCTTTTAGAGCAGTGCGAGTGGGGGCTTTGTAAGTACAGATTTAAGCCGAGTAAAATTGATCAAGCGCTCCGTGAAGCTGGGGTTTAGTTGGTTATGCTAAATAGAATTCTACCTATTCCGGTTTTACTAAGTGTTTCAACGCCCTGCATCGCAAGTCCACTCCACGATACTTACCTTGATATACGTAATAATTTATACAAGATGCAGTATATAGAGGTGGTAGAAGCTATGGCAGGACCAAATCTATCGATTGAAGAGCTGAACAGTATTAAGTCTCACCCAATAAAATTTGGTCATCAATTTCCATTTTTATCATCTATCCCATCAAGTTTGGTTACAGAGCTGTCTTACTTTGAAGAGTACAGTGAGGATGGAGGAGTTGGATGTCTTTCTGTAAACGGCTTTGGTGATGTATACCAGCCAGTCACGGTTTCGCTGCAGTTTTTAATGAAGGAACAAATATGGAAGGTTAAGCACGTAAAAATAGACCACTTATCTGACTACGACCGTTTCTACAAACAGGCTGATTGTTCGAAATAAAAAAGCCCCGCTCAATGAGCGGGGCTTTCTAAAGTCATCAGCGTGACGGGCTATATATGACTTTCAAATCTTACTTAAGGATCGCGCTGTTACCGTTTTCGCGGATGTGCTTAAGGATAGATTTTACGCCACGAGCGCTTGAAGCAACGATGTTACCAGACTTCATGTAGTCAGTGCCGCCAGCAAAGTCTGTTAGGATTGCGCCAGCTTCACGAGCAATAAGCTCACCTGCTGCCATATCCCAAGGTTTTAGGCCTAGCTCGAAGTAACCATCAACACGGCCAGCAGCCACGTAACAAAGGTCAAGAGCAGCAGAGCCGCTACGACGGAAATCAGCACATTCAGTGAATAGCGCACCAACGATCTTGATGTAAGACTCAGCGTGTTGTTTCTGCTTGAATGGGAAGCCTGTTGCTAGAACAGTACCTTGAAGGTCTTTTAGTTGAGCAACACGAATACGTGCACTGTTTAGTTGAGCGCCGGCACCGCGTTGTGCAGTGAATAGCTCGTTTTGCATTGGATCGTAAACACAAGCAACTTCAGTTTTGCCCTTAATACGAACAGCGATAGAAACCGCGAAAGTTGGGTAACCTTTTACAAAGTTAGTGGTGCCATCCAGTGGGTCGATGATCCATTGTACGTCTTTATCTTTACCTTCGATAAGACCTTGTTCTTCAGCAACGATACAGTGCTCAGGGTAAGACTGCTTGATAGTATCGATGATGATGTATTCTGCTTCTTTGTCTACGTTAGTGACAAAGTCATTAGTGCCTTTAAGAGTAGATTCTACTTTATCAGTGTTTTCTAATGATTTAGCAATATGATTGCCTGCCTTTCGCGCAGCGCGAATAGCAATGTTTAGCATTGGATGCATACGAATTTCCCAACGGATGTTAAAGAACAAATGAAAGCGGCGGCGAGTATACCAGAGATAATCAAAAAGGGAAGTGGTTATTTTTTACTCTAATTGCGGCCGACTGAGTGTACAGATCATACTGCGGACGAGAACAATAACCAAGAATGAGAAGAGAGGTCTGCTTGCCTCTAGGGTGTCTTAAAAAACTATGATAACATTCTGCGGTTTTAATTTAGGTAGCAAACACAGATGTTGGATCAAGTAAAAATTGTACTCGTAGGTACCTCTCATTCAGGCAATATTGGCTCAGCAGCTCGAGCAATGAAAGTGATGGGTTTAAACCAACTAGTATTAGTCGATCCACAATGTGAAGTGGATGAACAAACTCTTGCTTTAGCTGCGGGTGCTGGTGATATTGCTCAAAATGCAAAGATTGTCGGCACATTAGAAGAAGCGGTTGAAGATTGTGGCCTTGTTGTGGGTTCTAGCGCCCGCTCTCGTACATTAGAATGGCCAATGCTCGAGCCACGTGAATGCGGTGAGAAATTTGCAGTTGAAGGCCGAAAGCATCCGGTTGCGCTCGTGTTTGGCCGAGAAAGAACTGGTTTGACAAACGAAGAGCTACAAAAGTGCCACTACCATGTTTGTATTCCCGCTAATCCTGAGTACAGCTCGCTTAACCTAGCGATGGCTGTACAAACTCTCAGTTACGAAGTGCGAGTTGCACACTTGAACTTAGAGCAAAGCCAGTTTTCCCCAAATGAATCGGAAGAATACCCGCGTCATCGAGAACTCGAATTGTTCTTCGAGCATCTTGAAAAGGTGATGGTTGAGACCCAGTTTATTAACAAAGAGCAACCTGGACAGGTGATGAATAAGTTGCGCCGTTTGTTCTCTCGTGCTCGACCAGAAACCCAAGAACTTAATATTCTACGAGGCGTTTTGACTTCGATAGAAAAGAAGTTCTGAGTGAATAATAACCACTTTATATGTAAGGATGAATACCTGAGTAAAATGGTCAAATAAATACTTGACCAAATTACTCAGGTATGGAAAAATCTTAACCATTACAAACCATGTGGATACGGTGTGGTATGAAACTTACATCTAAAGGAAGATATGCGGTGACAGCCATGCTGGATGTGGCACTGCATTCGCAACAAAACCCTGTACCTCTGGCTGATATTTCAGAGCGTCAAGGGATCTCGCTCTCTTACTTAGAGCAGCTATTTTCAAAATTGCGTAAAGCAGGTCTCGTTGCCAGCGTTCGTGGTCCTGGTGGTGGTTACCGACTTGGTGCCGACGCTCACAGTATCGCTATTGGTACCGTGATTGCTGCCGTTGATGAGTCAGTAGATGCAACCAAATGCCAAGGTAAAGGAGATTGCCAAGGTGGAACACGTTGCCTTACTCACACGCTGTGGCGTGACCTAAGCTCTCGCATTAGTGACTTTTTGAATAACATCACTCTTGGTGAGTTGATGACAGACAATGAAGTACTCGAAATTTCTGATCGTCAGGACATTGATCTGGCGGTAACCCATGGGCTATCAAACAAAAATACAACCGCCGCGCCCATCGGTGTAAACGTCCGCTCTTAGCGGTCAGCTTTTTACATTGGAGTAGAGAATGAAACTGCCGATTTATCTTGATTATTCCGCTACATGTCCAGTTGATCCACGTGTTGCTGAAAAAATGGTTCAGTACATGACAATGGATGGCACATTTGGCAACCCAGCGTCACGTTCGCACCGTTACGGCTGGCAGGCAGAAGAAGCGGTCGATACTGCTCGTGAGCAAATTGCTGACCTTCTAAATGCAGATCCTCGCGAAATCGTATTTACATCTGGTGCGACAGAATCAGACAACCTTGCGATTAAAGGTGCAGCGCACTTTTACTCGAAGAAAGGCAAGCACGTAATCACTTGTAAAACAGAGCACAAAGCCGTTCTTGACCCATGTCGTCAACTTGAGCGTGAAGGCTTTGAAGTGACTTACCTTGAGCCAGAATCAAATGGCTTGATCGATCTAGAGAAGCTTAGAGCAGCCATGCGTGATGACACCGTGCTTGTGTCTATTATGCATGTAAACAACGAGATTGGTGTGGTTCAAGACATTACAGCGATCGGCGAACTGTGCCGTGAGCGTAAAATTGTTTTCCACGTGGACGCTGCGCAATCTGCAGGTAAATTACCAATCGACGTTCAAGAGATGAAAGTTGATCTAATTTCACTTTCTGCTCACAAAGTATACGGCCCTAAAGGTATCGGTGCACTTTACGTACGTCGTAAGCCTCGTATTCGTCTTGAAGCGCAAATGCACGGTGGCGGTCATGAGCGTGGTTTCCGCTCTGGTACACTACCTACTCACCAAATCGTAGGTATGGGTGAAGCATTCCGCATTGCAAAAGAAGACATGCAAAAAGATTACGATCATGCTTTAGCGCTTCGTAACCGTCTTTTTGATGGCGTGAAAGACTTAGAAGCAGTGACGGTAAACGGTGACTTTGAGCAGCGTGTACCACACAACTTAAACATCAGTTTCGCATTCGTAGAAGGTGAATCACTACTAATGTCGCTTAAAGATCTAGCGGTATCTTCTGGTAGTGCTTGTACGTCTGCAAGCCTTGAGCCTTCTTACGTTCTTCGTGCCCTAGGCATGGATGACGAATTGGCTCACAGCTCGGTTCGTTTCTCGTTTGGTCGTTTCACGACTGAAGAAGAAATTGATTACGCAATTGAACAAATCCGCGTTGCAGTGACTAAGCTACGCGACATGTCTCCTCTATGGGATATGTACAAAGAAGGGATTGATTTGAGCACTGTTGAATGGGCTCACCATTAATCTCAGGGATTGAAATAGAGGATTCGAGGTAATTTATCATGGCATACAGCGAAAAAGTAATTGATCACTACGAGAACCCACGTAACGTTGGTTCATTTGATAAAGAAGATCCATCAGTAGGTAGCGGCATGGTTGGCGCTCCTGCGTGTGGTGACGTAATGAAGCTTCAAATCAAAGTGACACCTGAAGGTATCATCGAAGATGCGAAGTTCAAAACATACGGTTGTGGTAGTGCAATCGCATCAAGCTCACTAGTAACTGAGTGGGTAAAAGGTAAGTCAGTTGATGAAGCGGCAGCAATTAAAAACTCTGAGATTGCTGAAGAGCTAGAGCTTCCACCAGTGAAAGTTCACTGTTCTATTCTTGCTGAAGATGCAATCAAAGCAGCGGTTGCTGACTACAAGAAAAAACACCAAGAATAATTATTCCGTAATATAATGGGAGCTTTGACGCTCCCATTCCAATCGAAATTTAGACAGACTAAGGTGCAGTATGGCCATCACAATGACAGAATCAGCGGCAAGTCGCGTAAGAGCATTCCTAGATAACCGAGGCAAAGGTATCGGTTTACGTCTTGGAGTGAAGACGACTGGTTGTTCCGGCATGGCATACGTACTTGAGTTTGTTGATGAGCTCAATGAAGAAGACGAAGTATTTGAACTCTCTGGAGTGAAAATTATCATCGATCAAAAGAGCTTAGTGTACCTAGATGGTACTGAATTGGATTACGTGAAAGAAGGGTTGAATGAAGGTTTTGAATTCAACAACCCTAACGCGAAAAGTGAATGTGGTTGTGGTGAAAGCTTCAACGTCTAATTGATTGTCCTTCTGGGCAAACGAGTCCGGAAGGCTTTACTAGGACCCGAACTTAATGAATCACTTTGAATTATTTGGGCTACCAAGTCAGTTTAAGCTGGATGGTAGCCTTCTTTCTTCTCAGTTCCGAGAACTACAAAAACGCTTCCACCCGGATAACTTTGCAACGGGCTCAGAACGTGACCGTTTGATGGCGGTGCAAAAGGCGGCGCAAATCAACGATGCCTATCAAGTTCTGAAAAATCCTATTTCTCGCGCCGAGTATATCCTCGCAGAGCAAGGTGTTGAGATCCGAGGTGAACAGCAAACAATGCAAGATCCGATGTTCTTAATGGAGCAAATGGAACTGCGCGAAGAACTGGAAGAGATTGCTGACAAGTCCGATCCTGAATCGGCGCTTTTTGACTTCGACTCTAAGGTCAGCAAAATGTACAAACAGCATCTGGCAAGCGTCGAGCAAGAGCTTGATGATGGTCTATGGGCTGAAGCCGCAGACCGAGTTCGTAAGCTAAAATTCATTGCCAAACTAAAGAACGAAATTGAGCTAGTCGAAGACAAACTCCTCGGCTAGTAAGCGTGACAAGGACCTATCATGGCACTACTTCAAATCGCAGAACCGGGCCAAAGCTCGGCACCTCATGAGCATAAGTTAGCAGCGGGTATCGACCTAGGTACTACCAACTCTTTGGTTGCTTCTGTACGTAGCGGCGATGCAACTCCACTTGCGGACGAGCAGGGCCGTACTATTTTACCTTCAGTCGTTAATTACGCTGAGGAAACGTTAACGGTCGGCCACGAAGCCAAAGCTAAAGCAGAGTTTGAACCAGAGAACACGATTATCTCTGTAAAACGTTTGATCGGTCGTTCATTAAAGGACATTCAGTCCCGTTACTCTTCACTTCCTTATCGTTTTAAAGAGAGTGAAAACGGCCTGCCAATTCTGCAAACACCTCAAGGTGACAAAAACCCGATTGAAGTATCTGCGGACATCCTAAAAGTATTGGGTAAGCGAGCTGAAGATACGTTAGGTGGTGAGTTAGCTGGTGTCGTTATTACCGTTCCTGCTTACTTTGATGACGCGCAACGTGCAGGTACAAAAGATGCGGCGAAATTAGCTGGTCTTCATGTTCTCCGTCTACTTAACGAACCAACCGCTGCGGCAATTGCTTATGGCCTAGACTCAGGTCAAGAAGGTGTGATTGCGGTTTACGATCTAGGTGGCGGTACTTTTGATATCTCTATCCTACGTTTATCGAAAGGCGTATTTGAAGTATTAGCAACAGGTGGCGATTCTGCATTAGGCGGTGACGACTTCGACCATCTATTTGCCGATTATTTAATGGAGCAAGCGGGTCTAGAAGCGCCGCTTTCTGCAGAAAAGAACCGTACACTGTTGAACATTGCTACTGAAGCTAAGATTGCTTTCTCTGAGCAAGACAGTGTTGACGTTGACGTTTTTGGTTGGAAAGGCACCGTGACTCGCGAGCAGTTCGAAGATCTGATTCGTCCGCTAGTGAAGAAAACCCTGATGTCTTGCCGCCGTGCGCTGAAAGATGCGGATGTAGATGCGGAAGATGTACTTGAAGTAGTCATGGTCGGTGGCTCAACACGCACATTGCTTGTACGAGAAATGGTTGGCGAATTCTTTGGCCGTACACCACTGACAAGCATTAACCCAGATGAAGTCGTCGCAATCGGTGCGGGTATTCAAGCTGATATTCTCGCGGGTAACAAACCTGACTCTGAAATGTTGCTTCTTGATGTGATTCCACTGTCGCTCGGTATTGAAACCATGGGTGGTTTGGTCGAGAAGATCATCCCCCGCAACACTACGATTCCCGTTGCGCGTGCGCAAGAATTTACCACATTCAAAGATGGCCAAACGGCGATGAGTGTTCATGTGGTACAAGGTGAACGTGAAATGGTTGATGACTGTCGTTCACTTGCTCGCTTCTCGTTAAAAGGTATTCCTCCGATGGCAGCGGGTGCGGCACATATTCGCGTGACTTACCAAGTTGACGCTGATGGCCTTCTTTCTGTTACGGCAATGGAGAAGAGCACTGGTGTTCAATCAGAGATTCAAGTAAAACCTTCTTACGGCTTAAGTGACAATGAAGTGGCGGATATGTTGCGTGATTCAATGACGCACGCAAAAGAAGACATGCAAGCTCGTGCCTTAGCTGAACAGCGTGTTGAAGCCGACCGAGTGATAGAAGGTTTGATTGCAGCGATGCAAGCTGATGGTGATGACTTACTATCAGAACAAGAGAAACAAAACTTGATTAAAGCCATCGAAGCCTTGATTGAGCTGCGTAATGGTGATGATGCAGATGCGATAGAGCAGGGCATTAAAGATACCGATAAAGCGAGCCAAGATTTCGCATCACGCCGTATGGATAAATCGATTCGAGCTGCGTTGTCAGGTCAATCAGTAGACGATATATAAGAGATAAGTAGTTATGCCTAAGATTATTGTATTACCACACGACGATTTGTGCCCAGAAGGTGCAGTGTTGGAAGCAAACTCTGGTGACACCGTTCTAGACGTAGCGCTAAAAAACGGTATCGGTATTGAACATGCGTGTGAGAAGTCATGTGCGTGTACTACCTGCCACGTAATCATCCGTGAAGGTTTTGATTCACTTGAAGAAAGTGAAGAACTAGAAGACGACATGCTAGATAAAGCGTGGGGTCTAGAGCCTGAGTCACGCCTAGGGTGTCAGGCGAGAATTGCTGATGAAGACTTGGTGGTAGAAATTCCTAAATACACACTAAACCACGCTTCAGAAGATCACTAAAACTATCTTCCCAATATAGGGAAGAAGCAAAAGGAAGATGAGCAATGAAATGGACAGATTCTCGCGATATCGCGATTGAACTTTGTGACAAGTTTCCAGATGTCGATCCAAAAACAGTGCGTTTTACCGATCTTCATCAATGGATCATGGAGTTAGATGAGTTTGACGATGAGCCAAACCGTTCTAATGAAAAGATTCTAGAAGCCGTTATCATGTGCTGGATGGACGAAGCGGACTAAGTCTGTAAAACACAGCCTAGTTAACAATTCTTACTAAAAAAAGCGGACCTTTAGGTCCGTTTTTTTATCCAATTGACATTTTTGCCCTACATAATGCTAACATCCGTGAGTTATTAAAAAGAAGCAGCGTAGGCAACGCTGCTATAAGACAAGGAGAAACCATGTCTACACAGATGTCTGTATTTTTAAGTCAAGAGTCGGCAGCACCACATTGGGGTGAAAAAGCACTGCTTTCATTCGCTGAAAACGGCGCAACTATTCACTTAGGTGAAGGTCATGATCTCGGCGCAATTCAACGTGCAGCTCGTCAGCTAGATGGCCAAGGAATTCGTTCTATTTTTCTTTCTGGTGATAACTGGGATCTAGAGAGCGTATGGGCTTTCCACCAAGGGTTCCGTAACCCTAAAAAACATGGCTCAGTTGAGTGGGCAGCATTGTCTGATGAAGATCAAGCAGAGCTTCAAGCTCGTATTACTTCGACTGATTTTACCCGCGATATTATCAACAAAACGGCAGAAGAAGTTGCTCCTCGTCAGCTAGCGACAATGGCTGCTGAATTCATCAAATCTGTTGCGCCGAAAGGCACTGTGACAGCACGTATCGTCAAAGACAAAGACTTGTTGGCAGAAGGTTGGGAAGGTATTTACGCAGTAGGCCGTGGTTCTGAGCGTACTTCTGCGATGCTTCAGTTAGACTACAACCCAACTGGTGACGAAAACGCACCTGTATTCGCATGTCTTGTGGGTAAAGGCATCACCTTTGATTCCGGTGGTTACAGCTTGAAGCCTTCTACCTTCATGAGTGCAATGAAAGCAGATATGGGTGGCTCGGGTACTATAACTGGTGGCCTAGGATTAGCTATCTTGCGCGGTTTAAACAAGCGCGTAAAACTGATCTTGTGTTGTGCTGAGAACATGGTTTCTGGCCGTGCCCTTAAGCTTGGCGACATCATCACTTACAAAAACGGCAAAACCGTTGAGATTATGAATACCGACGCGGAAGGTCGCTTGGTGCTTGCAGACGGTCTTATCTACGCTAGTGAGCAAAAGCCTGAGTTAATTATTGACTGCGCGACGCTAACAGGCGCAGCGAAGAATGCGTTAGGTAACGATTACCATGCGCTAATGAGCTTTGATGATGAGCTATCGCATCAAGCGCTTACGGCGGCAAACCAGGAAAAAGAAGGCTTGTGGCCGCTACCACTTGCTGATTTCCATCGAGAAATGCTGCCATCTAATTTTGCCGATTTATCGAATATCAGCTCTGGTGATTATTCTCCAGGTGCAAGTACTGCTGCTGCATTCTTGTCTTACTTCGTTGAGGACTACAAGAAAGGCTGGTTACATTTCGACTGTGCGGGTACGTATCGTAAAGCCGCTTCTGATAAATGGGCTGCGGGAGCAACGGGGATGGGTGTTCGTACACTTGCTCGTTTCCTCAATGAGCAAGCTGGAAAATAAGATTGATTGCAGCACTCTCTTGTTTGAGTGCTGCTCTTACCCAGTAAGTCACTTTAAAAGCACAACTATTATTACAAGTACAGAAAGGAAATTTTATGGCTCTAGAAAGAACATTTTCAATCATTAAGCCTGATGCTGTAGAGCGAAACCTAATTGGTGAAATCTACAATCGTATTGAAAAGGCTGGCCTACGTATCATCGCTGCCAAAATGGTTCACCTGACAGAAGATCAGGCAAGCGGCTTTTATGCAGAGCATGAAGGTAAAGAGTTTTTCCCTCCTCTAAAAGAGTTCATGACATCTGGTCCTATTATGGTTCAGGTATTGGAAGGCGAAAATGCGATTGCACGTTACCGCGAGCTAATGGGTAAAACCAACCCAGAGGACGCGGCATGTGGCACTTTGCGTGCTGATTACGCACTCAGCATGCGTCACAATTCAGTTCATGGTTCAGATAGCCCTGAGTCTGCCGCTCGTGAAATTGAGTTTTTCTTCCCTGAATCAGAAGTTTTCTCTCGCTAACTCGTTCATGCATCACTTTTGCGTGATGATCTAGTTCGTAATAACCTCGGATTTGTCCGAGGTTTTTTATTGTCACCCCTAAACCACCGCCTTTGGCGGTGGTGATTGTTCCTAAGGGCTGTTGCCCGAAAACACGCCCATGTTAGAAGTAAGACTCTTATTCACCACAAGTAAGAGGAAACAATAAACATGGGCGATTATAGAAGTTCATCACACGTCTACTGGCGATGCAAATACCATATAGTTTGGACTCCAAAGTATAGGTTCAAAATTCTCAAGGGCAACGTAGCCAAAGAGTTGTACAAGTCTATCTACATCCTCTGCAATATGAAGGATTGTGAGGTACTGGAGCTAAATATTCAGCCTGATCACGTTCATTTAGTTGTCATCGTCCCACCGAAAGTTTCGATTTCAACGTTAATGGGTACTTTGAAGGGGCGGTCTGCAATTCGCCTGTTCAATAAGTTTGCTCATATTCGAAAGAAACTATGGGGAAATCATTTTTGGGCAAGGGGATACTTTGTTGATACGGTAGGTGTGAACGAGGACATAATTCGGCGTTACGTTAGACATCAAGACAAAAAAGACCAAGAGTATGAGGCTCAGTTGGAGTTGAAGATGAATTAACAGCGCGGAGATGCCCCCTTTTAGGGGGCTGAAAGCTAAAGCCGCCTTCTAAGAAGGCGGATTTTTACTCCGCGTTCTCCATTTCCCCGGCGAGTTCATTCGTAATTATTCGCGAAGACGTTGGCTAATTTGAGCATCTTACAGGGGGGAAAGCTTAGTTAAGTGTGTTTGTTCTCACTGTTTTCTCTGTATCACTTCTACGCTTTTGCTGTCGGTTGTCTAATCATTATTCTCACCGTAAAGTCTGATTAAAATTTAAACGTTTTTATTTTAATGCCTTAGCAAACTCAGGGTCTTACACCCCTTGTTGTAGCTGAATAAAGGCTGTACAATTCGCGCCCTTATTCTTGTTTCAGTCATTGAGAGGCAACATGACCACTGAAAAAATCAATCTACTCGACTTTGATCGCAAAGGCATGCGTCAGTTTTTCGCGGAAGAACTTGGCGAGAAAGCGTTTCGTGCCGATCAGGTTATGAAGTGGATCTACCATTTCGGTGTAGATGACTTCGAAAAAATGACAAACATCAACAAGAAGCTGCGCGAAAAGCTTTTACACAAGTGTGAAATTAAAGCACCAACTGTAGCAGAAGCTCAGCATTCTTCAGACGGCACGATCAAGTGGGCAATGAAGGTTGGTGATCAGGATGTAGAAACGGTTTACATTCCAGAAGATGATCGCGCAACGCTTTGTGTATCTTCTCAAGTAGGTTGTGCATTGGAATGTAAGTTCTGCTCAACAGCACAGCAGGGCTTTAACCGTAACTTGAAAGTTTCAGAGATCATCGGTCAGGTGTGGCGTGCTGCACGTGAAATTGGTCTTGAGAAAGAAACAGGCCGTCGCCCAATTACGAACGTCGTGATGATGGGTATGGGTGAGCCGCTTCTTAATATGAAGAATTTGATTCCAGCACTGGAGTTAATGTTGGATGACCTTGGCTTTGGTTTGTCGAAGCGTCGTGTAACCGTATCAACATCAGGTGTGGTTTCTGGTCTTGATCAGATGACGGGCAAAATCGACGTTGCGTTGGCGATCTCTCTTCATGCGCCAAACGATAAGCTGCGTAGTGAAATCATGCCAATTAACGATCGTTGGGATATTCAAGATTTCCTAGCATCCGTTCGTCGTTACATTGCTTCATCGAATGCAAACCGTGGCAAGGTAACAGTCGAGTACGTGTTGCTTGATCATGTGAACGATGACATGGACCATGCTCGTGAACTGGCTGAGCTGATGAAAGACACACCATGTAAGATTAACTTGATTCCGTTTAACCCGTACCCAGGTTCACCTTACAAGAAACCAAGTAACTCACGTATTGATCGCTTCCAAAAAACATTGATGCAATACGAGCACACAGTTACGGTTCGTAAAACGCGTGGTGATGACATTGATGCCGCATGTGGTCAGTTGGTCGGTGATGTAATTGACCGAACTAAACGTACGGCAATGCTGAAAGCGTCACGCGGTGCCGATACCATTGAAGTGAAAGCTGTATAAACGACCGGAATTCAAAAATAGCCAGAGCCATTCGCTCTGGCTATTTTGTTTATTGTTTAGGACATTTTCGCCAAGATTTGGGACTATCACTCTTCAACCTAAGGTTATTTGGGTATAATTTCGAATTCCTTTGTCAAAGTTTGGACAAAAGCTTGAGCTATCTGTTAGTTTGAGTGTAAAGAGTTTTTGTCTTCGTTGCGCATTCGCTTATCATGATATGTAACACTAACGATGACACCGATAATTCTCAGCACTTTCTCACATACGTTTTGCTGATTTTTGCAAAACGGGTATTCGCACTCAGATCGCTGAGAGTTTCTTAAAATTATTATTTTTGGTTAACGCGTTTAGGCTAGCTATCTTTTAAAGAGGCTTAAGAACAATAACGAAAATACATGACCACGTTAGCCACTAAAACAGATTAAATACCGCCATTATGACAGAACACGAAAATACGAATGAAGTGCCACTCTCTATTGAAGCTGGCACATTACTGAAAAACAAACGTGAATCCTTGGGAATGAGCCAAAAGCAAGTTGCCGATCGCCTGAGGCTTCGCATTTCTGTGATTGAAGATATTGAAAATAACCGATTTGAATCTCAACAAGTCGCGACATTTACGCGTGGTTACTTACGCTCTTACGCTAAATTCGTAGGTCTTGATGAGAAGGTGGTTTTGACGGCGTTAGAGCAGACTGCCGATGCTCAGCCTCAAGAGCAAGAAATTGAAATGCAAAGCTTCTCTCGTAAAACAAAAGACGAGAAGCACAATAGCCGTATTATGCTCCTTACTTGGGTTATCGGGCTGGTCATTATTGGCATTTCAGCGGCATGGTGGTGGCAAAACCAACAAGAGAATAGCCTAACTAAGGAAGTAACGGATTCAAGTGTTGAAGCGCCGCAGCCCACTGCTCAAGAATTAGCTGATATCGATTTGATGACGGCTGAAGAGTTAATCGCAAGCACTCCTGAAGAAGTTGCTTCAACTAATGAAGGCGTTGCTGAATCGACTGAAGCACCCGTTGAGCAAGGGGCGGATCCTTTGCTGACTGAAACTGAAAATACAACAAGCGTAGATTCTGAAGAACCTGTTGCCGTGATTGAAGCGGCGGAAGAGGAACAGCCTGCGCCAGTAGTACCTGAAGGCATGACACTTCTTACTATGAAGTTTAAAGCGGACTGTTGGATTCAAGTAAAAGACACCAATGGTAAAACGCTGGTAAGTGGTACTCATAAGCCAGGACAAGATGTAGAACTTACCGGAAAAGCGCCATTTAAAGTGATATTAGGCGCACCGGAAGGGGTTACAATGACATTTGCAAGTGAACCTGTCGACCTTTCTGGGTATACTTCAGGCAAAGTAGCTAGATTCACTCTACCGTTATAAAAAATTATGCAACACGAATCTCCAATTATTCGTCGTAAATCGACGCGTATCTATGTGGGTGATGTGCCAATTGGTGATGGTGCGCCAATTGCAGTACAGTCAATGACTAACACTCGCACGACTGACGTAGAAGCGACAGTCGCTCAAATCCGAGCACTAGAAAAAGTCGGCGCAGATATCGTTCGAGTTTCTGTACCTACGATGGACGCAGCAGAAGCTTTCAAACTGATTAAACAGCAAGTTTCTGTACCATTAGTGGCTGATATTCATTTCGACTATCGTATCGCGCTGAAAGTTGCGGAGTACGGAGTTGACTGTTTACGTATCAACCCAGGTAACATCGGCAATGAAGAACGCATTCGCGCTGTTGTCGATTGCGCTCGCGATAAAAACATCCCGATCCGTATTGGTGTCAATGGTGGATCTTTGGAAAAAGATCTACAGATGAAATACGGTGAGCCTACGCCAGAAGCCTTGGTTGAATCGGCGATGCGTCACGTAGATCATCTCGATCGTCTTAACTTTGACCAATTTAAAGTTAGCGTGAAAGCTTCAGACGTTTTTCTTGCGGTGGATTCATATCGTCTGCTGGCGAAGAAAATCGATCAGCCTCTTCATTTAGGTATAACAGAGGCGGGTGGTGCTCGAGCTGGCGCTGTTAAGTCATCTGTTGGCTTAGGTATGCTGTTATCTGAAGGGATAGGCGATACGCTGCGTATCTCTTTGGCTGCCGATCCAGTTGAAGAAATCAAAGTCGGTTTCGACATCCTTAAATCTCTGCGCATTCGCTCTCGAGGCATCAACTTTATTGCGTGCCCAAGCTGCTCACGCCAAGAATTCGATGTGATTGGTACGGTGAATGCACTGGAGCAACGTTTAGAAGACATCATCACGCCAATGGATGTGTCTATCATCGGTTGTGTGGTAAACGGCCCTGGTGAAGCAGAAGTTTCTCACTTAGGTCTAGCAGGTAGTAACAAGAAGAGCGCATTCTACGAAGATGGTAAACGCCAGAAAGAGCGCTTTGATAACGATGACCTTGTGAATAAGCTAGAAGCTAAGATCCGTGCGAAAGCAGCTATGATGAATGGCGAAAACCGCATCGAAGTTAAAGTACAAGATTAATCTCAACGAGAATTACGGTAAGTATTGTGGCAAAAACAATTCAAGCAATTCGAGGCATGAACGATTGCCTCCCAACTCAGTCGCCACTGTGGCAAAAACTAGAAAACACAGTGAAAAATGTAATTAGCGCATACGGTTATAACGAAGTGCGCATGCCAATCGTTGAAGAAACAAACCTATTCAGCCGCGCTGTTGGTGAAGAAACAGACGTCGTTTCAAAAGAAATGTACACCTTTGATGACCGTAACGGCGACAGCCTAACACTTCGCCCTGAAGGTACGGCGGGTTGTGTACGTTCATGTATTCAAAACAGCCTTATCAACCGTGATGAACAGCGTCTGTGGTACATGGGGCCTATGTTCCGCCATGAACGTCCGCAGAAAGGTCGTTACCGTCAATTCCACCAGTGTGGTGTTGAGGTGTTTGGTCTAAATGGTCCAGATGTTGATGCAGAGCTTATCATGATGACGGCGCGTTTATGGCGTGAGCTAGGTATCAATGAACATGTTCGTCTTGAGCTGAACTCTATCGGTTCTCAAGAAGACCGCGCAGACTACCGTACTGCACTGGTTGCATTCCTTGAGCAACATATTGATGTGCTAGATGAAGATTGTAAGCGTCGCATGCACACGAACCCACTGCGTGTTCTGGATACGAAGAACCCAGACGTTCAAGCTATTTTAGGTGATGCGCCTCGCCTTTCAGATTACTTGGGTGAAGAATCTAAAGCACACTTCGCAGGTCTATGTGAACTTTTAGACGCTGCAGGTATCAAATACACAGTTAACGAACGTCTAGTTCGTGGTCTGGATTACTACAATCGCACGGTATTTGAGTGGATCACTGAGAGCCTAGGTGCTCAAGGCACTGTATGTGGCGGTGGTCGTTACGATGGCCTTGTAGAGCAATTAGGTGGTAAACCAACACCAGCGGTTGGCTTTGCAATGGGCCTAGAGCGTCTAGTACTGATGCTAGAAACGTTGGAACTGACAGACGTTCGTCGCAGTGTTGACGTGTACGTAGTCACTGCGGGTGAAGGCACCATGATGGCAGGAATGAAGCTAGCAGAACAGCTTCGCGAGTCTGTTCCAGGCGTTCGTGTGATGAATCACTTCGGTGGCGGTAACTTCAAGAAACAGTTTAAACGCGCAGACAAAGTTGGTGCTGTTGTAGCATTGGTTCTGGGCGAAAACGAAGTTGCGGATAATACCGTAGTATTGAAAGACTTAGCTGGTGGTGAGCAAGAGACTTACAACCAAGCAGAAGTTGCAGAAAAGATCGCAGCACTGATTTAAGTCTTTTAGTAATCTAACAAAATTACATCCTAGTTCGTAAGCTAAGGCTCCCAAATGTGGAGCCTTTAAACGAAATAGGAACAATGGCAGCTAAGCTGCCATTTACATGTTTTAAGAGGACAGGAAGTGGAACTTTACGATACTGAAGAACAACAAGTTGAAGCCATTAAAGACTGGTGGAAGGAAAACGGCAAAGCCGTCATCATCGGTGCGGTTGTTGGTTTAGGTGGTCTATTCGGCTGGCGTTACTACCAGGATTCTGTGATTCAGGCGAGTGAAGCAGCTTCTCAAAGCTACACGACAGCAATGAATGCTTTGCAAGACAAAGGCACTGATGCTCAAGCTGACGTGAAAGCTTTCATTGAGTCAAATGAAGTAAAAGAATATTCAGTATTGGCTGCACTACAACTTGCTAAAGCACAAGTTGAAGCTCAAGACCTTTCTGCTGCATTGGAGCAACTGAAGTGGGCGCAAAGCAACACTCAAGATGCTGCGTTGTTACCATTGATTAGTTACCGCATTGCGCGTATTGAGACGGAAATGGGTAACTTCGACGCTGCAACGGCAGAGCTAAGTAACGTCACTGATACAGCATGGACAGGTCGTATTGCTGAACTTCGTGGCGATATTGCGATTCGCCAAGGTGACAAAGATGCTGCGTACGCTGCGTATACTGAAGCTCAGCAAGCGGCAGATGCAAGCCCGACACTACAAATGAAATTGGACGATCTGGCGAAATAAGGACCGCATTGGATGAAAAGAGTCTTTAAGAAAGCCTTGCTAGGGGCGTTAACAATGGGAGTACTTGCCGGTTGTGCAGGTGAGAAAGACACCATTGTAATGGCGCCACTACCTCAGGTAGACAGTCAGTTTACAACCAGTAGTGAGTGGAGCACATCGGTTGGCGATGGTGTTGGTCATTACTTTTCAAAACTATCCCCTATATTTGCGAATGATACATTGTTCGTGGCAAGTCGTGATGGCTTAGTAAAAGCGCTGGATCCTGAGAATGGTAAACAACGTTGGCAAACGGACCTAGAAGAAGATGTCATTGCTCGTCTCTCTGGTGGTATCACAGCGGCATACGGAAACCTTTACATTGGCTCTGAGAATGGTGAAGTCATCTCTCTTGACCAAGAAACAGGTGAAATTGTTTGGCGTGTAAAAGTTGGTGGTGAGGTACTGGCGAAGCCAGTTGCAGATTCAGGCCTTATTATCATCAATACTAGCCGAGGCATGCTGATTGCCCTTAATGAGAGTACAGGTGAGCAACGCTGGGCATTAAGCACAGAAGTGCCGAACTTAACTTTACGTGGCGACAGTACTCCGACTGCAATTGGCGGCGGTGTATTTTGGGGAACGGCAAATGGCCGACTCGCAGCTGCTATCGTTGAGCGTGGTCAGTTGATTTGGCAACAGCCTGTTGGTACGCCAAAAGGCGCGACAGAAATTGATCGTTTGGTTGACGTTGATTCATCGCCAATTGTGCTAGGCGGTACTCTTTTCACCATTGGATACAATGGTCAACTTATCGCCATTGACTTGCGTTCAGCGAACCCGATTTGGAAGCGTAATTACTCATCTGCGACAGACATTTCTACAGATGGTAGTCGCATCTTTGTGATAACGGAAAAAGATCATGTTGTTGCCGTTGATTCACGAAGCGGGACTGAGTTGTGGGAAAACAGCTTGCTTGAGCACCGACAACTTACAGCGCCAGTTATTGTTGGCAATTATCTCGTTGTCGGTGACACGCTTGGTTACCTTCACTGGATGGATCGTTCAACGGGCGAATTTGTTGCGCAGCAGTTTGTCGATGATAGTGGCTTGGCAGTTGGCCCGACGTTATTGTCGGATGGTTATGTGATTACAACTCGCAACGGCGATGTAAAGAAACTAACCATTAACGAATAATATCGTGATATAATTCACATTCGGCTCCTGGCTGGTGACAGCTAGGAGCCGTTTTGTTGTTTGAATTTATTAACCCTGACGTGGTTATAGGTAAAAAGCTGGTTTGATTTGGCATCGAGCAAGTCGTTACCTATAACTACAGAAGAAAGATTATTGTAGAGGTTGTTATGGTACCTGTTGTAGCTCTAGTAGGGCGTCCGAACGTAGGTAAATCTACACTATTTAACCGATTGACTCGCACTCGTGACGCGTTGGTTGCGGACTTTCCAGGCCTAACGCGAGACCGTAAATATGGCCAGGCGAGACTTGGTGAAGAGCACGAATTCATTGTGATTGATACTGGTGGTATCGATGGCACAGAAGAAGGCGTGGAAACAAAGATGGCAGAACAGTCATTAGCCGCGATTGATGAGGCTGATGTTGTATTGTTCCTTGTTGACGGTCGTGCTGGTCTGACACCTTCAGATGAAGCAATTGCTGCGCATCTGCGTAAAATTGAAAAGCCAGCGATGCTGGTAGTAAACAAAATCGATGGTATTGATGCCGATGCGGCGTGTGCTGACTTTTGGCAGCTCGGCGTGGATGATATGTACCAGATTGCGGCCGCTCATGGCCGTGGTGTGACCGCTTTGCTTGAGCGTGCTTTATCTCCATTCTTTGATGATCTACTAACAAGTGAATCTGAAGAAGGTGAGATTGAAGACCTGACTGGATTCGAAGACGAAGAGCCTCTTGTTGAAGATTACACTGAAGAAGACGCAGAAGCAGAGTTCAAACGCCTTCAAGAGCAGCCGATTAAGTTGGCGATCATCGGTCGTCCTAACGTAGGTAAATCGACACTGACTAACCGTATTCTGGGTGAAGAACGTGTGGTTGTATACGATATGCCTGGTACAACGCGCGATTCTATCTACATCCCGATGGAGCGTGATGGACGCGAATACGTACTAATTGATACCGCAGGTGTTCGTCGTCGTGGTCGTATCAATGAAACGGTTGAAAAGTTCTCTGTTGTTAAGACGCTGAAAGCGGTAGAAGATGCAAACGTCGTTCTACTGGTGATTGATGCACGTGAAAATATTTCAGACCAAGACCTAAGCTTGCTTGGTTTTGCACTGAATGCTGGCCGCTCAATTGTCATCGCCGTTAACAAGTGGGATGGTCTAGACAGTGACGTGAAAGAAAGCGTGAAGAAAGAACTGGACCGCCGTCTAGGATTCGTCGACTTCGCGCGTATCCACTTTATCTCTGCGCTGCACGGTACTGGCGTTGGTCACTTGTTTGAATCTATTCAAGAAGCATATAACTCGGCGACAACGCGTGTGGGTACGTCAGTACTGACGCGTATCATGAAGATGGCTGTGGATGATCACCAACCGCCAATGGTTCGTGGTCGTCGTATCAAACTCAAATACGCACACGCAGGTGGTTACAACCCACCGATCGTTGTTATCCACGGTAACATGGTTCGTGAATTGCCAGATTCGTATAAACGTTATCTGATGAACTACTTCCGTAAGTCTCTGGAAATTATGGGAACACCGATTCGCATTAACTTCCACAACAGTGATAACCCATACGAAAACCGTACGAATAAGCTTACGCTATCACAAGAGCGTAAACGCAAACGTATGATGTCGATGGTGAAAAACCGCAATAAATAATGAAATTCGAATACCCAAGTTTCTACTTGGGTATTTTTTTATCAAAAGTAATCGTAAAAATGACTATCACAGCAACAAAGACTCGTTTTTGTCATCAAACATGGCAATTAGAAGCACAAATACAGCTCGTTCAATCTACGGAAGAAGTGACTTACGTTATTACAGATGTCACGCCGTTCCATCCCGTTAGTCACATATGGCCGGATCACCCTGCAGATAAAGGAACGTTGAAGGTGAATGGGTCTGAGCATGACGTAGTAGATTGCCAAGTTGGAGCAGTGGAGCAGGAGAGTGGTGCTTTGTATGTGGGTAGTGACATCCCTGTAAAGCGTGATGCTGAAGGTTGGGTGTTTGTCGTCGTGCATGTTTTATCACGTACGGAATCATTTGCAATTAATGACTTGGTAACATTAGCGGTAGATAAAGACTATCAAAATGCTGTGAGTCGAGGCCACACTGCAGGACACTTAGCGTATTTGGCGTTGAATAAAGTACTATCGGAAGACTATTGGCGAAAAGACGCAGACCGCAAAGACCCACATGGTTATTATGACTTTAATAGCTATGCGCAAGTTACTAGTTATGTCACTCCAGACAAGTGCCTCGATACGTACCGTTTAGGCAAAACACTCCGTAAAAGAGGATTAAACAGTGCAGATATGCTGAATGACCTCCAGGCGATTGCAGAAAAAGTGAATGGCCAACTGGTTGAATGGCTTCAAAGAGATGCGATGATCACCATGGAATGCCACGGCGATAGATTAACGGATTCTCGCTATTGGAAGTGCGATTTAGGGGAAGGTCAATTAGCGGTAATCCCTTGTGGTGGAACGCATGCGAGCCATTTAAATGAGTTTGCTTTTATCCAAGTTAAACTCGTTAAGCTCGACGCTCAAACTATCGAAATGCACACCAATGTAAACACTGCTTTTTGAATAAGATCTTTTTATTAAATTCTGATTTTTCGTTTAATTAAATCTATTTAGGGTTTTTTATTCTGTCTTAAATTGGAATGCAGAATATGTAACTTATGCTTTCGGTGTGTGGTTATATAAATATTCTTTTAAGGGGTGATCGCTGATCAAGGAGTAAATATCAGACGATCAGTATAAGATCCTACGTATCAAGTATGGTTAACGCCTCGTGAAACTTGTTGGGGCGGTGATGAAGATCAACATACTTGTTCGTTATTTTGAGTAGCATGCGTTACTCGAAATTGCTTAGTTTAGAGAGAGGAACGGGATATGCAGCAGAACATTTGCCCGACTTGCAATGTCGAACTGGAATGGACAGGACAATACCATTGTGCACAGTGTGAATCGGATTTTAAAAAAGTAGGTTTTTGCCCTGATTGTGAGGCGGAGCTGGAGAAGCTGCAAGCATGCGGTGCTGCGAGTTACTTTTGTAATGTGTGTAATGAACTCAAATCAAAATCACGTGTCCGATTTGAGTTCCAGAAAATCAGTTAACCAGAGTTTGTATTCAGTTAACGGTAGAGCGAACGTCGCCTTCGGCTAATCGAGTAATCAATACATCTCCCGATTTTACATCTGAAGATTGAGTAATCACTTTACCTTGCTCAGTTTGAGTAATTGAGTAACCTCGTTTCAATGTCGCTAGTGGGTTGACGGTGTCTAATTTCTCTGCAGCAATCGCGAGTTGATGGCGCATAGTCAGTAATTTGCGATCCATTGCATCCATGAGCTTTTGCTCAACACGTTCTAGCTTCGACTTCTGCTCGGCAAGGCGTGTTACAGGAGAATTTAATTGCAGCCGATAATGTTGACGCTCGATTCGCTGTTGACGCAAGGCAATAAAACGACTCATCGCTCGCTGTAAGCGCATGTCCAACTCATCTAACTGTTGCGTCTGACGTTGCAAGCGATAGCTTGGGTGCTGTCTCTCTAGACGGTGCACTAATTGAGCAGATTGCTGCTTTTGTTGTGCTAGGTAGTAACGCATCGCGCTCGCTAACTTATGCTGGCGGGTAACTAAAGCTTGATCTTTGTGGCTGTTATCACGGCTTACTAGCTCAGCGGCTGCTGATGGAGTAGGCGCGCGTACGTCGGCGACAAAATCAGCTATTGTCACGTCAACTTCATGTCCAACGGCGC
This sequence comes from Vibrio sp. YT-18, assembly GCF_033337345.1. Lineage (NCBI taxonomy): Bacteria > Pseudomonadati > Pseudomonadota > Gammaproteobacteria > Vibrionales > Vibrionaceae > Vibrio > Vibrio sp. YT-18. Next base: position 55,441 of record NZ_JAWOQO010000020.1, read on the forward strand.
TAATAATAGGAATTTGGCTTGCTGCAATCGTGCGAGCTAATATCTCGTTGTTAAAGCACCATAAGTCTTCTAATGAACCACCACCTCGGCCCACAATTAGCACATCACATTCATCACGGCTGTTAGCGCGACCAATGGCTTGTGCAATTTGAATGGCTGCGTCCTCACCTTGTACCACTGTCGGATAAATCACAACAGGTAGGGAAGGATCACGACGTTTCAATACGTCTAAGATATCGTAAAGCGCGGCACCAGTTTTCGATGTGATGACGCCAACACGTTTAGGGTGCTCAGGCAAAGATTGCTTATTGGTTTGCGCGAACAACCCTTCTGCTGCAAGCTTCATTTTCAGCTCTTCAAACTCTTGCTGAAGACGGCCGTCACCTTCCGGTTGCATGCTTTCGATGATCAATTGGTAGTCACCGCGAGGCTCATAAAGAGACAGACGAGCTTTTACTAGGACTTGATTACCGTTAGCGGGTTTGAAAGTAACGCGGCGATTGTTACCACGAAACATGGCACATTTAACTTGAGCGCGAGAGTCTTTAAGAGTGAGGTACCAGTGACCAGAGACAGGAGCTGAAAAGTTGGATATCTCTCCGACGAGCCAAACGATCCCCATTTCGTTTTCAAGGAGTAAACGAACTTCTGCGTTGAGACGAGAAACAGTAAAGATGTTTTGATTGGTCTTGGAGAGCACAGCTAATCTCTTAGACGTGAGTATGGAAATTAGCGGCAATATAATACATAGCAAGGGGGTAATTGCAAGAAAAAAATTAAAAAATTTGTGGTCAAGCGATTGCGTTAACCGTATAATCCCTCCGCAATATCTAATCCAAATGTAGCTTGTTGCTAACACAGGTTACCCTCATTATGCGAAACGATGAGATTGGATTGTTCTTTTTACTCTTCTAATTGTGAGATATTGCAAATGCTAAGAATTGCCAAAGAAGCGCTGACATTCGATGACGTACTACTTGTGCCAGCACACTCCACCGTTCTCCCAAACACAGCTGATCTTCGCACTCAGCTAACTAAGAACATCACCCTAAACATCCCAATGATTTCAGCGTCTATGGACACTGTTACTGAAGCTCGTCTAGCAATTGCGCTAGCGCAAGAGGGTGGCATTGGCTTTATCCACAAGAACATGTCTATTGAGCAGCAGGCAGCCGAAGTTCGTAAAGTTAAGAAGTTCGAAGCTGGTATGGTAACTGACGCGGTTACTGTAAACCCTGACGCGACCATCGCTGATGTTGTTGCACTCACTGAAAAGCATGGTTTTGCAGGTTTCCCTGTTGTCACTGAGAGCAATGAGCTTGTTGGTATTATCACTGGTCGTGACGTTCGTTTTGTGACGGACCTTTCTAAGAAAGTATCTTCAGTAATGACGCCAAAAGAGAAGTTGGCAGCAGTTAAAGAAGGTGCAACACGAGAAGAAGTGCAAGAGAAAATGCACGAAGCTCGTGTAGAGAAAGTATTGGTTGTGAATGATGAGTTCCAACTAACCGGTATGATTACTGCGAAAGACTTCCACAAAGCAGAACGTAAACCAAACGCATGTAAAGATGAGCGTGGTCGCCTACGTGTTGGCGCAGCCGTTGGTGCTGGCGCTGGTAACGAAGAGCGTGTTGCTGCTCTAGTTGAAGCAGGCGTTGACATTCTACTTATCGACTCTTCACACGGACATTCTGAAGGTGTACTAAACCGCATCCGCGAAACTCGCGCTGCTTACCCAGATCTAGACATCATCGGTGGTAACGTAGCAACAGGTGCTGGTGCTAAAGCACTAATCGAAGCTGGCGTAAGCGCAGTGAAAGTTGGTATCGGCCCTGGTTCTATCTGTACAACTCGTATTGTAACGGGTGTGGGAGTTCCACAAATCACTGCAATCGCAGATGCGGCAGAAGTGGCTAATGATTATGGTATTCCGGTTATTGCTGACGGTGGTATCCGTTTCTCAGGTGATATCTGTAAAGCAATCGTAGCTGGCGCATCATGTGTGATGGTTGGTTCTATGTTTGCTGGTACTGAAGAAGCGCCGGGTGAAGTGATTCTATACAATGGCCGTTCTTACAAGTCTTACCGCGGCATGGGTTCTCTTGGTGCTATGTCTCAAGGTTCTTCTGACCGTTACTTCCAGTCTGACAACGCAGCGGACAAGCTAGTACCAGAAGGCATTGAAGGTCGTATCGCATACAAAGGCCGTCTAAAAGAGATCGTACACCAACAAATGGGTGGTCTACGTTCAAGCATGGGTCTAACTGGTTCTGCAACTATCGAAGATATGCGTACGAAAGCTGAATTTGTACGTATCTCTGGTGCAGGTATGCAAGAGTCTCATGTACACGATGTTCAAATTACTAAGGAAGCGCCGAACTACCGTCTAGGGAACTAATTACCTAACGGAAACGTTTGCTTTTTCCTTGAAGCATTAAGAAGAGGCGAGTACACTCGCCTCGGTTTTAATCACTTAGCCTTAAAAAGACTGCTCAAAATGACTAAAAATATCCATGACCAACGTATTCTGATCTTGGACTTCGGTTCTCAGTACACTCAATTAGTAGCACGCCGCGTACGTGAAATCGGCGTTTACTGTGAACTATGGAGCTGGGATGTAGAAGAAGCGGATATTCGCGAATTCAACCCAGATGGCATTATCCTATCTGGCGGTCCAGAAAGCGTAACGGAAGAGAACTCTCCACGCGCGCCTCAATATGTGTTTGATTCTGGTGTTCCTTTGCTTGGCGTATGTTACGGCATGCAAACCATGGCGGAACAGTTAGGAGGCAAAGTAGCGGGCTCTAACGAACGTGAGTTTGGCTACGCTCAGGTTAAAGTTTCTGGTGAATGTGCTCTATTTAAAGACCTTGAAGCAACTCAAGACGTTTGGATGAGCCATGGCGACAAAGTAGTAGAGATCCCAGCCGATTTCGTAAAAGTTGGTGAGACAGACACTTGTCCTTACGCTGCGATGGCGAACGAAGAGAAGAAATACTACGGTGTTCAGTTCCACCCAGAAGTGACACACACAAAAGGTGGCCTACAAATGCTTGAGAACTTTGTTCTTGGCGTATGTGGCTGTGAGCGTCTATGGACTTCGGAATCTATCATCGAAGACGCGGTTGCTCGCATTAAAGAGCAAGTGGGTGACGACGAAGTTATCCTAGGTCTATCTGGTGGTGTTGATTCATCGGTAGTTGCGATGCTGGTTCACCGTGCAATCGGCGACAAGCTAACGTGTGTATTTGTTGATAACGGTCTACTGCGTCTAAACGAAGGTCAACAAGTAATGGATATGTTCGGCGACCAATTTGGTTTGAACATCATCAAAGTTGACGCTGAAGAACGCTTCCTAAAAGCACTTGAAGGCAAGTCTGACCCAGAAGAGAAGCGTAAGACTATCGGTCACGTATTCGTAGATGTATTCGATGAAGAGTCTAAGAAGCTGAAAAACGCGAAATGGCTAGCTCAAGGTACGATTTACCCTGATGTAATCGAGTCAGCTGCATCTAAGACTGGTAAAGCGCACGTGATCAAATCGCACCACAACGTGGGCGGTCTTCCAGATGACATGGAAATGGGTCTTGTTGAGCCACTACGTGAGTTGTTCAAAGATGAAGTACGTAAGATTGGTCTAGAGCTAGGCCTGCCTTATAACATGCTTTACCGCCACCCATTCCCAGGTCCTGGTCTAGGTGTTCGTGTTCTTGGTGAAATCAAGAAAGAGTACTGCGACTTGCTACGCCGTGCTGATGCTATCTTTATTGAAGAGCTTCACGCTGCAGACCTATATGACAAAGTATCTCAAGCGTTCACGGTATTCCTACCAGTTCGTTCTGTTGGTGTAATGGGCGATGGCCGTAAGTACGATTGGGTTGTGTCTCTACGTGCGGTAGAAACTATCGACTTCATGACTGCTCATTGGGCACACCTACCATACGACTTCCTAGGTAAGGTTTCTAACCGTATTATCAACGAAGTTGATGGCATTTCTCGTGTTGTTTACGACATTTCAGGTAAGCCACCAGCGACTATCGAGTGGGAATAATGCTCCTTTAAGAAAGGTCTGGCATTAACAAGCACTAAATCATACTTAAGTCCGCGTAATTGCGGACTTTTTTTGTTTTTGGCTTAGTCATTTTTGGCAATGTCTGGCAACGCCAAGCACGGTTTGACCGTGGTATTTTGATGGGTATGATTCATCGGTAATGCCATGGATTACGCACGATACCATGCTGAGTGTTTTTGATGGGGCATGGTATTAAATTTTCATATCTATCTGTTTTATAAAGATTAATTTCTAGATTTTTAGAGGTTTTTCAGCATGGTATCAAACAAGAATAATAGGTCGAAACATGCTGACTGATACCAAGCTACGCAATCTCAAACCCAAAGATAAACTTTACAAAGTCAATGACCGTGATGGCCTCTATGTTGCTGTCACTACCGCAGGCTCTATCTCTTTTCGCTACAATTACTCGATCAATGGCAGGCAAGAAACTATTACCTTTGGTCGCTACGGAGTAGGAGGCATCACGTTAGCAGAAGCGCGTGAGCGTCTCAATGAAGCGAAGAGAATGGTTACTGATGGAAAGTCACCGGCCAAAGAGAAAGCCCGTGCTAAGGCGAGAACCAAAGATGCTGAAACCTTTGGTGCCTGGGCTCAGAAATGGCTGCGTGGCTATCAGATGGCTGATTCTACCCGGGATATGCGTCGCTCAGTCTATGCCCGAGAGTTAGAGGGTAAATTTGGCAATCAGAAGCTGACAGAAATCACTCATGAAGATCTGCGAGCATTGACTGACGCGATAGTAGAGCGTGGAGCACCGGCAACAGCTGTGCATACGCGTGACATTGTACTCCAGGTGTATCGATGGGCGATTGAGAGAGGGCAGAAAGTTGAGAACCCGGCAGACTTGGTGAGGCCCGCCAGTATTGCTCGATTTGAACCAAGAGACCGAACGTTAACACCGGCTGAGATCGGTTTGATGTACCACTACATGGAAAAGGTAGGTACAACCCCTTCGATTCGTGCTTCGGTAAAGCTGCTGTTGCTGACTATGGTACGCAAAAGTGAGTTAACCAACGCAACTTGGAGCGAAATTAACTTTAGCGAAGCGTTATGGACGATTCCTAAAGAGAGGATGAAACGACGTAACCCGCACTTGGTATTTTTGTCACGCCAGGCGATGGATATTCTGATCGCCTTGAAGACATTTGCCGGTGGGTCTGATTACATTCTTCCTTCCCGTTATGACTCTGATGCTCCAATGAGTAGTGCGACGATGAACCGAGTCATGGATTTGACATATAAGGCTGCGCAAAAGGAAGGTCAGTCACTAAGTAAGTTTGGGCCGCATGACCTGCGTCGAACAGCGAGCACTTTGCTACATGAAGCTGGATACAACACTGACTGGATAGAGAAGTGCTTGGCACATGAACAAAAGGGAGTGAGAGCGGTATACAACAAAGCCGAGTACCGAGAACAGCGCGCGGCTATGTTGCAGGATTGGGCTGACATGATTGATGAGTGGATAACTTGTCACGCTAAGTAAAATTAGAGTGGGGAGTTGAACCCCACTCATTAAAAGTCTCTTCAAGGGGACTTTTACTGTATTTAACGAAATTAAGTTAAAGGTAGTTATTAATGGTCTCAATATGGTGCATCATACTTAACTTCTTAGGTACACCTAAGGCGTGATACGTCCCGTTTACGTGAATTTTAATATACTCTTGAAACCCAAGTGTGTTTTGATCAAGGCTAGGCGTGACATTAGCAAAATCAATCATTTCCTGCAGAGCCTCCTTGAACTTACCGGCAGGGTCACTTTGATCATTCGGGTTTTTGGTCGATAGGCTATGTTTAACGTACATATTACTATTTGATTGTTCTATATACGTAATATGAAGTGCAATAACAAAAGCAGGCCCTCCAGATGTGGACCAAGCATCGTCAATTGTTAAGAAATCTCCAAACCCGATCTGATGTTGGATCATTGGGGTTACGTACGATACATGGGCGTCTGAGAAAAACTGCGGTGCTCGACTGTAGTCAGCATTTCTTGGTTTGGATGGGAAAGAGCTATCAACAATTACGCTACGTGGTAATGAGTTTCTGAAAGAGTGAGAGTATCTATTTAAGTTCTGGATAATATTTGCAACAGAATTGCTTGTATAGGGAGTGATATTTGATTGTATATCTTCTTGTAGGTACAGGGAGAATGGAACACTATCGTTGATTAATTGTTGTAGTAAGGTGTTGACGTATATGATGTTTTGATTATGTAGCCTTATGCATGGAATAAAAGATACGGTACGTTTAGATAATTCAACGTTTAGAAAATCCGGAGAGTCACTCGCTAAATCACCTACTTGAGGGTTTACGATAACATGAGGTACAACATTATGATTGTTTAGTACTTCAATCGTTGCACAGAGGCGATCGATGTTGTCGTTAATTGGCTCAATTATAGGGCTAACTTTAGTTGAATTAAGTCTCGGAGCTACTTCTTTCAGTGCCGCTAACTCAAACTGCTTTCCTCTCATATATGGAAAATACATCATAATCCTCACTATTAAACTGATTGCATTCAAGTAGAGATGATATGATGTTGTCCTTACCTTTTTTGTGAATGCTGTAGCTTATGCCAAGATTTTTCATCGATTTTGGTAGGTTGCTGATGAATTTGTGATCATTTCGACGGTATGTTTTAAGCACTCGCTTGAAATGTTTATTAGCTTCAGCTTCATTCAACGAACAAAAAATTTCTTTACACTCGCTAAATAACTCGGTTTGCGGGCAATTCGGAACAGCTCCTGTGACTCTGTGTGCAATGTCGGTGTACTCTTCTTTCCTCAAAGTATGAAACATCAATTCCGTATCAAAACTCTTGTTTAAAGGGGCTTCTATTTTCTTACTCAACTGATTTCTCTTGTTTGATAACAAAACACCAAAGCGAGGAATATCCTTTTGAATTTTGAGTAAGGCATTTAAATGCGCTTCGTGAGTAACAACGTATGTTTTATCAAAGGAGGAAGTGTAAGCTGACAACTGCTCAGGAAGACGCTTTAAGGAATCAAATTTAGTTTTTATTTCGTAGCACGTAGAAGATCCATTTATGATCACACAGTCCGCTTTGTTGGTGCCAATACGCAATTCACTGAGCATGCTTGCGGTGTTCATTGAATGAGTTCCTAGCAAAATATTATTAGCAATAATATTTTTGATAACATATTCATTCGGGTAGTGCTTACAAAGGAGTTTGTACGCTTCTTCAAACAATTCAGAAAGACTTTGCACATGGGATAGTGTAGGGAAGTCACTAGCGATATCTTGCACAAGGCTCAGATCTCCTTGAGCAACTTTAGTTATGTTTGTGCTGGTAAACATTTTTGCTAGTTGCTTGTAATTCATGGTTATATCCGATGCGGAGTTACTTAAATACTCTTTAATCTATTGCATATAATAGTCTTAGAAAGGCGATGATTCTAGAGTAAAGGCAATGCGAACTCAACCTGACAACGTTAGTTTGATACGATCTAGAGAAGTGGATAGTACGCTCATGAATGCACTATCCAAAAGAGAAGCTGTTATATATTAAGACTAGTTTTGGTTTCCGTTTGAGCTATGTTCTGCTTTTATTTATCTCCATGAATTTAGTCTTTCTAAATCAAATTTTAGCCGCTAAAATTCTGTTAGCTTTGGGTGCTGGGTAAGAGAAACTCGTCACGAATTGTTCCCAAAGCTTTAGACACCGCTTGGTGAGTTATTTTTTTACCACCAAGTTTAGTTAGCTTTTGAGCAATTTCTTTCTGATTAAGGCCTTGCTTTCTCAGAGCGAGCATTCTTTTCTTATTGTCAGTAAGTCTTGAATCGACCATTCTTCGGGCTATATTACGCAAAGCTCCTTCGTCATCTGCTCCAAGAGTTGTACCAGCTCCAGTCAAGCGCACAGCCGCTTCATTAATGAGCCTTTCTGTCTCGCCTTTTAGCTCTATCGGGTACTCGAAATTATCCCTGATATAATGGAAAAATACGTCAGCTTGCTTTTGCGTTAAGGACTTATCCTGGAGGAAGTGATAGAAATAAAGATCAACTAGTTCATCTCCTGAAACATCTTTAAGCTTTTCGACTTTGAAAACGTGAAGCCGTAATCGTCGATATTCTTTCTCAAATTGGCTCTTTGATTTCATAGCACTCCTATATACGGAGTTCCAAGTGCGACCATCTTTATTCTTCGGTTTATGATGAGGGCAATACCGGTGGCTAAGTTGCCTTTTTTTCTTATTATCCTGGTGTTGTTCGTTGTGGCCTTCTACTTCATCCTTAGGGTCTAGTATATTGTTATCTAACTTATAGAAATATTCTGCGAGTTCATTTCTTTGGCCACACAGCTCGCAGTAGGTTTGTTTTCGTTGCGCATTGAGTTTTGTATCTGCGCTATGTTGCCGAAATCGTGTGGGCGTAAGGTGAAGTTGCCATAAAAGCTCGAGCAGATTGTCTACAGTTCCTTGAAACTTAAAATCTATAGGCCGATATTGATGTTCAAGGTTCATAAAGTGTCTCAAGCGCTGTTTGATCACGTCATGAGCATTTTTGAACCCCATCATCATAATTAGATTGGTTATCGGGGTATCTTCTTTTAATTTTGATGCATATTTAATAGATACGATACGATCAGCCTTTTCTGTCAAAGTCGACTTGTTTTTTGAACGTGGCAAGGGTGAACGGTCAATATTCAGGTAGGGGTTTGGAAAGTAACAAAAATGACTCATAGGAAGAGATCGAAGGAACGCTGACACCTTAGGATCGATAACTTCTAAGATGAGCTCTCCAATAGGGCGCTTATCGGTTTCTAGTTTGTGGTGAGCTTTACTCCCCTTTAAATGGCTTCTAGGGTCTTTTCTTTTTGAATGTACTGTGTAGTGTGCCCAGCGCTCCCTAAACTCTCGTATGCCATCGGCAACAAAGGCGTCACAATCCTCCCAGACAGAGATATAGTATGCGTCTAAGCGATCACTTGCTTCCTTTTCGATTTCAGCATATTCCATTTACCACATCCCATTTACCACATCCCTCAACACAATACTGGATAATGTTACTACTGGTTAAGCAATGAGTCTATTAGCAACTAGTGGCATTTTTGGTGGTTGTCTTCTATTCATTTGAAAATAGTTTGAAGATTCAACCTAATTCGCCAAAACGTCCAATCCAGTGTCTAACAAATATTGGCATAGTCAGGTCTCAGCAACTAAGAGGAGGCAAAGACATGCAGGATCTGGCACATAAAACCCTGATTAACCGCAAGACACTACTTAAGATGATTCCTTTGTCTGATCGGACTATTTACAACATGGAGCAACGGGGAGAGTTTCCTCGACGAATAGTACTTACTAGCCGCAGTGTAGCGTGGGATCTTGCAGAGGTTGAAAACTGGATAGAAGAAAAACGCAGGTCTGCATTCAAAGCAGCTAGACCGGGCTTTTTTTGGTAGTCAGCAATCAATATGTCGTTTGAAGATTTTATGGATACAGAGTTCCTTGTATCAAACAATAAAAAAAATGTCCCAGTAGTGCGCCGTAAAACAAAAGTTGAGGTGAGATCGAGCTACGTAGACTCCATCATAGAGATTCAAGAATGCAGTGCTCAGGAGGCCAATGAACTCGGATTTATTGCTCGACTTCTGATTCAAGCAACCATGCCGCACAGTAATCCAAAATCGAATGAGTGGAGCCGGAAGAATGGTAATTTCACCATCCACATGATGGCACCATCATCTGTAGGTTTGCCTTTTGGTTGTTATGCACGCTATCTCTTGGTTTGGGTAAGTACACAAGCAGTGAGAAATAAGTCAAAACTGGACAATGGCTTTATCACTGAACAGGAAGCACGCAAGCTTGAACTGGGAGATTCTCAAAGAGGTTTTATGAAAAAACTAGGGGTGCGTTCAAGTGGGGGAGAAAATGGGCCAATAGACTCCTTTAGGGACCAAATGCGGCGGTTGTTCAAAACTACGATCAGTGTCAGTTATACAGAACTAAATGATGATAGTGGATATATTTGTGAAGATGAAACAGGAGCCAGGGTCGCTGATATTTCCCATATTTGGTGGAGTACAAAGCAATCCGATCAAGATTCATTAGGGGAATCTTGGGTGGAACTATCGCCTAAGTTTTTTCAACTTATTACAGATAAACCTGTCCCTTTGGATATGAGAGTTCTGCGGTTAATTAAGCGTTCTCCGATGGCCGTAGATATATATTGCTGGGCGACTTATCGGGTGAGTTATTTAAAGCGAGCCACAATTATCCCTTGGTTAGGTTTGATGGGGCAATTGGGAGCGAATTACGCCAATGTCAAAGACTTTAAACGACGGTTCAATGATGGACTTAAAAAGGTACAACAGGCATGGCCAGAACTAGATGCTACTCCAACCGAAAAAGGATTACTTTTGAAGCCAAGTGCTCCTCAAGTACCTCGACGGACAAAACGACAGATTGAACGGGATATTGAAGCGTAATGGAACTGTATACACCATCGTTTTAGGTATTAGTAAGTCTGGGAAATTAGAAAGTTATCCACGCATGTTTTGTCCCGCTTTAAAGGGGGAGTTTTGCGCATGTTTTGTCCCGGTTTACGCATGTTTTGTCCCGGAGTGCGCATGTTCTGTCCCGAGAAAGGCCAAAAAGTTTTTTAATAACAGATGGTTGTGGAACCTCCTATAGTACTTTCCTGTAGGTTTACCTATATAAAAAATTAACCTGTAGTTAAGAGAAAAATACAGTGGATAATTTGGTAAAGACTGAGCAGTTTGAGTATCGAAATTGGAATAATACAGTCTATAAAATACCGAACTGTTAAGCTGATTTATACATGTCTGAAACTGTCAATAGAATGGATTTGAACGGCATTGGTGGATTTTTAAGTTATTGAAAAATAGCTGTTTTAATGTTTCACCTTCTTGGCGTTTCAACATCTATTGACATTTGAGGGGCGGGGCGAGTGGACTGTAGAACATTTGAGTAACCTTCCAAGACTTTCTGACATATACATATAAATACAGACAAGATTCATCGTCTTTGCAGAAATATGCAGATAGCAAAACATGGATAAACAGTGCTGAGGTGCGGGCAAGATAGGTGAAGTAGGCCCACCAACAAGTTGATGGTTCCTATTTCACTCGTCCTTTATTCGCACCTTCGGGCTCAACGGTATCCTGCTCTACGAGGTCTCTAATTATCGACTTTAACCCTTGGAACTCCTAACCAGCTTTAAGGGGAATGACACCTATGTTTCAAAGATCTGAGGCCGCGCGTTTTTAAGGTGTCGCGCAGGTCGGACGCCAGGATAGAAAGTGACAACCTATCTTTGTAGAGGTCCACATTCACCGCTGATTTTCAGTAGGGGTAAAGGCTCATATCTATAGGTTTTGGGCCGATACAGGTTGGTGGGTGCAACTTAGTCACGACAATACTAAGGGCACTCAATTATGAACAACGTACGTATTTTAGCGGCTAAAATAACTACGGCCGCTATTTCATTAGCATTTATCTCTCCCATACCGGTAGTAGCTGGGATTCCGGTTGTTGATGGAACGAACCTGACACAAAATATTATGTCAGCAATGGAGTCTGTCACTCAAACAGCCAAGCAGATCCAACAGTACCAAACTCAGTTGCAGCAGTATGAAAACCAGCTGCAAAACACTATGGCCCCAGTGGCTTATATTTGGGACCAGGCACAATCGACGATTGATGATTTAACTCATGCCACCAATACGCTTGCTTATTATCAAAACCAGCTTGGTAGCCTTGATGCTTACCTAAGCAAATTCCAGGATGTGGCCTACTACCGCAGTTCACCTTGCTTCAATGGATCTGGAGGTTGTACGCCTGCAGAACAAGCGAAGATGGAAGAAAACCGTCGCTTGGCGTCCGAATCCCAAAAAACAGCCAACGATGCTCTCTTTGAAGGCTTGAAGCTACAGCATAAAAACTTGCAGGCTGACGCTCGTCAGCTGCACCGATTACAGTCAGCAGCTCAGGGAGCAGATGGTCAGTTAGCGGCTATTGGCTATGCCAACCAGCTTGCTAGTAACCAGGTCAACCAACTCCTTCAAATCCGTAGTTTGTTAATTGCTCAGCAGAATGCTGTTGGTTCTCGAATGCAGGCGGAAGCCGACCGCGAAGCTCAATATCAAGCGTCCCGTGAAAGGTTATTTGATATGGGAGAGCCTACCGACCGTTCAAAAAATAGGGGGTTCTAATCATGCAGAATATCATTCGAGTTTTTATCGTCAGCGTGCTGGCATCTTTCGTTCTGGTAGGGTGTGGTGAGGATGGAGGGCCAAAGCCTACAACGATCAACTGTAATAACCCGAACCTGACGAAAGAGCTGAGGGAAGAAGGGAACTGTCTTTGGGATATGGGCGAACGCACGGATCGCTCCAAGAATAAGGGGTTCTAATTATGAGCAAGATATTCATTCGACTTGTGATGCTACTAGCTGTGTTACTGACCTCGCAGACTGCGTCGGCGGCCATTGAGCCTAATGGTGTCTTGGATGAGGTAGCCGTGCGCTTCATGACCGCTAGTGCTACTTGGAGCACGGTAATTACAAACCATGCCGTGTGGCTGTTTTGGACGCTGGGTACTATATCTCTTGTTTGGACTGGCGGTACTTTGATCCTTAAACAAGCGGATATAAGGGAGTTCTTTGCCGAGTTTATGCGCTTTATCCTGACGTTTGGTTTCTTCCTCTGGTTACTCAGAAACGGCCCAGACTTTGCGACGTCAATCATCGACTCGTTGAGAACGATCGGTGCTCAAGCCGGTGGCCTTCCGAGAGACCTAACCCCCTCAGAGCCTATCAGCATTGCTTTCGACATTATTGTTAAAGCAGGTGAGTATTACAGCATCACAAGCCCTATAGATAACTTGTCTCTTTTCTTAATCACGCTAGCAATTTTGGCATGTATGGCGGTTGTGGCGGCTAATGTGTTGTTGGCCTTGGTAACTGCTTGGATATTGATATATGCCGGTGTTTTCGTGCTGGGGTTTGGTGGTTCGCGTTGGACTTCAGATATAGCAATCAACTACTTCAAAAGCGTATTGGGTGTCGCTTTGAAGTTGATGACAATGACTTTGCTCATTGGCATCGCCATGTCGATAATGGACGGTTTTTATGCTGAGCTATCCAATGATGCTCCTATGCGTGAACTGCTGGTGATCTTTGTCGTTTCACTGGTTCTCGTAATGCTTATTCACTCTGTTCCCAATGTGGTTGCTAGCCTAGTTCCCGGAGGTGGCGCGGCGGCGGGTGCTGGCAGCATAAGTGCTGGGGCGGTGGCTGGAGCGGCTGTTGCCACTGGTGGTATGGCTGCTAGTACAGCAATGGCTACCGCCGGCGGTGCGTCTGCTATTCAGGCTGCATTTACAAAAGCAGGTGAGAACGTAGCGAACAATACTGACGTTATGTCGAGCCTTAGCAGTGCATTTAGCGGTAGAGGTGACTCTGACGAGGCTGGCTCCTTCTCCCATGCTTCCGACCAATCTTCTAGTAATGGCGAATCCTCTGGCGGCTTTAAGGATAGTGTTGCAAAAGCGGGCCGCGTTGCAGCGGATACTGGCGCTAATTTGATTAAGGGAGTGGGAGATATGGCCGGGGAGCGTATAAGCCAAACCGCTGGAGGTCGTTTAGCCAGCTCAGTACGAAATAATATGAAAGGGGACGAGGAAGATGATAAGGAGGGTGACTGACGGCGCTTCTCCTGCATTTGACAACGATAAATTAGGCGGTGTAACTGGGTGGATGAATCAAAACGAAGGCTTTGATGGCCTGTCCAGTGAGGACCAGGAAGAAGTACGCCAAGCACATGCTGAGTGGCAAGAGCGCGATCCAGAAAAGCACACCTTCGACGTTGAGGACTACGTTTCGTATTCCCAGGAACAACAGCAGGAACGTAATGAAGAGGTTGCCAACTTTGTTAAAAAGGCCGTATGGCCTAACTAGATAAGGATTACTGATTATGGAGTTTAACTTTCCCCCCCAAAACCTTGCGGAAGTATTTGGCTTCTTTGCAGTGATGTTCATTGTGATGCTGGCCTTCTATTTTTTAGGACAGTGGCTGCACAACACCGGATATGGCACGAAAATGAAAGCCATTACCAACAAAATGGAGGTATTCCAACATAGGTTGGCAGGGCATGTTTACAAGAACATGATAAGGTCGGTCGATCAAATTGACAAAACGAGACGCTGGTCGTTTGGCCGACGCAAGTAATAAGAAAGCACACGGGCCAGTGATGGTGCACCGGCCCGTATTTTTACATACATCAAACCGATTATAGTGAAGCTGTAACTCGTTTTTGGACACAAATGAGTTTCGGAAATTTGAACATTAGTAAAACATGAATAACTTGAGGTATGGGAAAATGAAAAAGCCCACTTCCAGAGGTTGAGAAAGTGGGCGAAAAAACACAACACAATAAAGCAGAGTTTGCAGAGATAATATTGTTAAGCATGTGGGTGCATACTCCAACGAGTTGTTTATGACCAATAACTCATATTTTGACACTTTCTAGCTTGAAAGTACCATGGATAAAAGTTCAATCTGAGAAGCTTTGGAAAATTATCATCACCCCCATGACCGACCTTCACCAGCTAACTAAAAGTTGGATAATGGCTTGCCAGCGATTTTACTAAATTAGTAATTAAATAGTGATACAATAATCTTTTATATGAAGGGGGAGATATAAATGGAACTCATTTTTTTACCATTTTTAATAGTTTTTTTGTTCTGGAAACAAATAGAAATGGAAATAGATAATATATTGATTAGCGTAACATTTTTTTTGTACGCTATAGGCTTATTTCTTTTTGTGGACCTTCCGACAAATGCCAGAATTGGTAGCTTGTTCATAGGGCTACCATCTACCTCTTATCTAGCGTTTATATTTCCTTCTCTAATACCATGCGAAGAAAAGGTGGTTAAAACCACCTCTTGTATTATGCTTCTTGTTACTTCACTTCTTTTGTTCTACTTTCAACTTTTCGTATATGAGCAATAAATCAGTCTCTAGATTGTAGTTTTGAAGGCGTTTATCGAGTTCTTTTATAAAAACCAATTCTTCCTCTGTGAGCTTCGCCGAATCCATTTCGTTATAAACAGAGAGCGTTGTTTTTAAGTCAGATTCATTCATGTTTCCAATGTAGTTCAGCTCTTCTAACTTTGAACAAGATTCTATTCTCAAGCTACCTAACGCCGGCAACACCGGAAAATTAAAGTGGAGGTGAAGCCGGAGCTTTTATTTTTCCGGTGCTTGCCCTTGTTAAGCGCAGTGGCTTTAAGCGGCAATACAAAATTGCGCCTAATGCTCCCAAAAAATGGCCAATGTGATCAATTTTCATATCTAACGCTTTATTAGAACCACCTTTGAACTCTGAATCTAGGGCAAGCACTATTGCCAAAACCAGGAACAGTGAAATCGCTAAAAGCCACTCCTTGGTGGTTAATTCCTCTTCATCTGTAAAATAAGCAGCTGCCAGTCCGAAAACACCACCCGATATCCCGCAGACTAGAATATTTTCCGAATAGAATAGTATAGATGGTATAGATGCCAAGCCGCTCACAAGAAGTACTGCCAAATACCTCTTGGCTCCAACCCTGCGTTCATAAGCAGATGCTAGACCTAAGCCAATAACATTTGCAGTGAGATGAATCAGGTTACCATGGATAAATAAGTGCGATACTGACTGTAACGGCCACTTTAAAAACTGATCAATGTCATTACTCAGTGCGAACGTTCGATACAGGCTCTCATCTACGGAAATGAAACCAAAGTTTGTTGTCAGAAGAAATATAAAAAGAATTACAACCCCTGAACATATAGAAGCCCAAACAAATTTAAAGTTTTCACTATAGGTAATTGGAACAGCCTTCAAACTACTCGGAGCAGGCTTTATGAAAATCAATAAGCCGACATAAGTCACAACTGCGATAAGAAATATAATCATTGGACTAAAGGTATATTGCTCTCAATATGTTCTTGAACTTCCGGCAACAATTTTGCGACCTTTTCTACTCCCTTTAATTGTGCTTTTACTTTAATCTTTCGGTTGTTTTTGAATGTGAATTTCATAGGCCTTTGTAATAGCCCTTTTCCTATTTTTACGCTTTCAATGTCACCAAAGTCAAAAAAATCATGCTCCTTAAATTTACCTAACAAGCTCAATTTGTGGAAAGATACACCTTTCTCAGTAACAGCTAAGAAGTATGTTCTCATGCTTAGAATGAAAAGAGGGCCAATCAGTAAGAATAGCCAAATATTTGGTGGGCTTACAGCCTGAAAAAAACCTATTAGCGAGTCCCCGTCATTCAGATTCTCTTCAATGTGTTTTTTAGCCTGTTCTTTGTTCATCATTACTCCTAGTTATGTTTATGTGATCTCTGGTAAGCGCTTAACGCAGCCTTAAACGGTGAGTAATTGTTGGCTATAATGTGAAGCGAAGCGGAATCGAGCCAACTGTTACGAATCCGACTTTAAGGCCTTGTTATGTGCCGATTAAACCCATAGACATTATTTTCGATAATACTCGTTATATACTGATTGCAGCTAACGCTTTCTATACTGCGATTGTCCGTATTCCATGGCGAAATAATGCCTTCTTTCTTTTTTAATCTTCAACGATAAATCAATAAGATAGCAACCATTAAAAGGGTTGGGTCACACAGCACCGTTTAGTTTTGACAATTGCTAGTTTCAGATAACTTTTAGTAGGGGAAAGGCATATCTCTAGATTCTGTAAAGCACTTGAGATAAGTTGTAAACTGTTAATTTCCATTAATTTTTACACCAATATCAAACGGCGCTGCCCAATGAGAAGACACCGTAGCTGGGAGAGTCACGCTGGTGAGCTGGTTGTTATAAAACGCATCACTTCCAATGGTGGTCACAGAGTCTGGTATAACCACACTGGTGAGCTTGTTGTTCATAAACGCAGAATTGTGAATGGTGGTCACCGAATCTGGTATAACCACGCTGGTGAGCTGGTTGTTAAGAAACGCCCCATATCCAATGATGGTCACAGAGTCTGGTATAACCACACTGGTGAGCTGATTGCCATTAAACGCATCACTTCCAATGGTGGTCACCAAATCTGGTATAACCACATCAGTGAGCTGATTGCCTTTAAACGCCCTAGTTTCAATGGTGGTCACCGAATCTGGTATAACCACATCAGTGAGCCTGTTATTAGCAAACGCCCGCTTCCCTATCGAGGTCAATGTATCAGGGAGAATTACGCTGGTGAGCATATTATCAGCGAACACACTGTTACCAAGGGAGGTCACCGAGTCTGGGATTGTCACTCTGGTGAGCTGATTCACTCCAAACGCATGCTCTCCAATTGTGGTCACCGAATTTGGGATGGTTACGCTGGTAAGGTTGTTTAAAGAAAACGCACTATTTCCAATTGTGGTCACCGAATTTGGGATGGTTACGCTGGTAAGGTTGTTTAAAGAAAACGCACTATTTCCAATTGTGG
>NZ_JAWOQO010000020.1:73088-73220 GCF_033337345.1 Vibrio sp. YT-18
TCACCGAATTTGGGATGGTTACGCTGGTGAGATTGTTAGAAGAAAACGCATACTTTCCAATTGTGGTCACCGAGTCAGGAATAACAATCTCCTTTCTTACTCCACCATAGGAAATTATTATCTTTTTGTTAT
>NZ_JAWOQO010000209.1:0-1117 GCF_033337345.1 Vibrio sp. YT-18
ATCACTCTCCTGAGCCTAAGACCCGTAAATAACGGGTCTTTTTTTAACATGAGATATCGAGCTCGCCACTGCACAAATTTGATGAAGAGTTGCGGCTTATTCTTGCTCTTTCAGCGTGTTGGCATAAGCTACTAATGCCTAAGCACTTGTTCTCTAAAGAGGAAGCATACAATGACAAACGATGTTAACACTTGCGTAATCATCGCTGGCGCAACTGGGTTAGTCGGCAGCAAAGTGGTCGAAAACCTCATTGCTCAGTCAGGTATTTCTCATTTGTACTCCCTCTCCAGACGCCCACTTAAAGACATTTATGACCCAACAAACAAGATCATTCCAATCATTGATGCAGAGCTCACTATTCATCAATGGAATGAAAATCAAACAACGCCCGATATAGGTTTCATTTGTTTGGGCACGACTCTCAAGCAAGCAGGCAGTAAAGAAAACCTACGTAAAGTCGATGTCGAACTGGTCACTTCGGTCGCACAGCAAATGAAAATGGTCGGCGTAAAACGCCTTGCGGTGGTGTCTAGTTTAGGTGCCAACCGTTCCTCTCCTTCTCACTATCTTGCTTGCAAAGGACAAATGGAGCAGAACATTGAAAAAATGGGATTTGATGAAGTGGTGTTTCTGCGTCCAGGCCCTTTAGTTGGTGAACGCGATCACCCGCGAAGTGATGAAAAGCTTGTTCAAGCTTTATTCAAAGTCATTCGCCCACTTATGATAGGGAAATTGTCTAACTTTCTGCCGATTAAAGCCGAAGAAGTGGCCAAAGCGATGATTTATCAAGTTTACAGTTATCAGGAAAATTCGGTTGTTTATCTACAAAGAAAAGAAATGCTCGACCTACTGCATCATTATGATTAGTCATTTTGCTTAAAAATCACGCTAAACAGTAAGTTCACGAGATTTATCTCTCATTTTTATATTCATTTTAGATCTATCTAATACCTGTTTGTCATTTTTAAAGTTATATCCTGAGCGTTATCTTACGGCATCAGTATATAACCCCGTATAAAAAACAGTCGGCGTTTCACGCCAGATTGATAAGGTCAGATTATGGATTTTGCAGTGATAGCCTCTCTTGCCGTGTTTATAGGCATATTATTCTTTCTTT
>NZ_JAWOQO010000210.1:0-1114 GCF_033337345.1 Vibrio sp. YT-18
AATCACCTGTAGCGGAATTAAAAACCAGTTCCCTACGCAACTGCTCACGATCTGCGATGGCCTAGACAGAATGCTTTACAGTCCGCGTTCACCACTCAACTGGTTTACGAAACGTAAACGCTTGAAGATCTACAAACGCGCGCCAAGCACTCACAATTTTTATCGCTTAGTTAATCACAGTGCTATCGGAGAGTTACGCTTGGACGATGAAGGGAAACCGAGTCACATCGGCATTCTGACTAGCGACGGAGAGGAGATTAACTTCCCTCCAACTCGCGCAGAAGATAAAGGAAAATAACCTGTCAGTGCGGTGCTAAATTTGATACGACACCTTGAGATTTACCGTATCTATTACCATCTTAAAAGAAAACAGCTTGGTGCTTACTATGTTTAATTCTCTTACTTCGTTGTTTAAACAACTTATCGACGGCTCGGATTTGAGCAAAACCAATGCACTGTCGCCAAACATGGCGATCGCATGTCTGCTGTGTGAAGTGTCTGGTGCGGATCATCTAATTGATGAAAAAGAAGAAAGCACAAAGCGTTCTTTACTGATGAAGTTGCTCGAGTTAAACGAGCAAGAATCGGAGCAGTTACTTGCTCAGGCAAAAGAAAAAACGCAAGACGCTACCTCTTTGTACGATTTTACTTCCCAGCTTCGAGAACTCACACAAGAGACTCGCTACAACTTGATTAAGAGCATGTGGGAAGTCGCTTATGCCGATGGACAAATCGACCCACTTGAGGATGCCGTAATTCGCAAAACCGCAGAACTCTTGTACGTTGACCACAGCGATTTTATCCGCGCAAAACTGCAATCACAGTAACGCAGTGACAATAAAACTTGTGCTCAATGCTCATTTTCTACCAATAAAAAAACGCGCATTACGCGCGTTTTTTCTTCAGCCAACGACATTGTTATTAAAATACTGGTCAAGGTATGAATGTGTTTGACAGCTTCTACACTAAGCTACATCCATGACAAAACAACAATGATTGGATGACGAACTAATTACAGCATGGTGAGCGCAAGCTTCGCTAGGTTGTGCGCATCCACGTAGCCCGAGTGCTGACGCCCTTCCCACTCAATCCCTTTTGCTTCTTGCGCAGCTCG
>NZ_JAWOQO010000211.1:0-1113 GCF_033337345.1 Vibrio sp. YT-18
TTTGATCGCTTCTGGTAATGCTGACACATCAGTACCACCAGCTTGCGCCATGTCAGGACGACCACCGCCCTTACCACCAACCTGCTCTGCAACCATTTTAACGAGGTCGCCCGCCTTAACTGTGCCTACCAGATCTTTCGTCACACCAGCAATCAAGCCAACTTTGTCATCTGTTACGTTTGCTAGAAGCACAACACCTGAGCCCATTTGGTTCTTGATGTCGTCAACCATTGTACGTAGGTTTTTGCTATCTGCGCCTTCTAGTGCAGCAACCAGTACTTTCGTGCCGTTTACTTCCACTGCTTTACCCATGATGTTTGCGCTTTCAGCAGCAGCCATCTTGTCTTTAAGCTTCTGAAGTTCTTTTTCTAGCGTTTTCGCTTTTTGTGCAGATTCTGCTAGTTTCTCTTCGTATTTTGCTGCTTGAGCTTCGATCGCATCTAGAGCTGCTTCACCTGTTACTGCTTCAATACGACGGATGCCCGCCGCGATACCGCTCTCCGAGGCGATCTTGAATAAGCCGATATCGCCAGTGTTAGAAGCGTGTATACCACCACAAAGCTCTGTAGAGAAATCGCCCATAGACAGTACGCGTACTTCATCATCGTACTTCTCGCCAAATAGTGCCATTGCGCCTTTCTTCTTCGCAGACTCAATGTCCATCACGTTGGTTTCAATAACGTGGTTGCGACGAATTTGCGCGTTCACTAGACGCTCAACTTCTTTTAGCTCTGCCGCCGTTACCGCTTCTAGATGAGAGAAGTCAAAACGTAAGTTTTCTGCTTTAACCAAAGAGCCTTTTTGCGTCACGTGCTCACCAAGAACTTGACGAAGTGCGGCGTGTAGCAAGTGCGTTGCTGAGTGGTTTAGAGAGATAGCTGCGCGACGTTCTGCGTCAACGATAGTAGCGACTTCATCGCCTTTCGCTAGAACACCTTCCGCCATAACACCGTGGTGTGCGATTGCGTTGCCTAACTTTTGAGTATCTTCTACTCGGAATACACCAGCTTCAGTGCGGATTTCACCCGCATCACCACATTGACCGCCTGACTCAGCGTAGAATGGGGTTTCACCAAGCACAATGATCGCTTTGTCGCCAGCAGATAGAGAATC
>NZ_JAWOQO010000212.1:0-1112 GCF_033337345.1 Vibrio sp. YT-18
CCCCACCAGCCAAATGTGATTGAGTCCATTTTAAAACCTGATCGAAGGTTTTAGGGTCATTGGCAACCAAGGCAAAAAACAATGCGTAAGATTGGCCTTCCGAGGTTGTAATCATACGCTCATCACTGCCATCAACGACTCGGCCTTGCTCCATGTATACCGACTTAAATGTTTCCCATTGTGGCCACTCGCAGGTGTTAGCCCACAAGTAAGGAGACACGA
Source organism: Vibrio sp. YT-18 (assembly GCF_033337345.1). Taxonomy (NCBI): domain Bacteria; kingdom Pseudomonadati; phylum Pseudomonadota; class Gammaproteobacteria; order Vibrionales; family Vibrionaceae; genus Vibrio; species Vibrio sp. YT-18. The sequence continues at coordinate 223 of NZ_JAWOQO010000212.1, forward strand.
ACAACATAAGGAACGAGATGAGTTTTTTCATTATTCCTCTTCCTCAGTTTTTTCTAAACGTCTAGACGCGACTTGACGTAATACGCGCCAAAGAACAATGGTTACAATCACCACTAGCAAGGCGGCAAAGCACGCAACGATGACTGGGTGATTAGAGAAGTGATACCAAACGAGCTGCCACACAGGAAGCTTACCAACATAGTAGTGCGAACCCACGTTGTAGCTTGCTACTTCGTTATTTCTCAACGTCACTACCGAGCCAAACATGTGCTCCACTTTACCGGAGTCAGCCAACGCGCGATCAACCGACGAAAAATCTGACGGGTGAGCCGCCATAATAGAAATGACGCTGCGTTTTTTCGTAAATGGCGATTCTGCACCATAAATAGCAGCAAAAGAGCCCTCAGCCTCAACAGAAACATAATCCGCGGCCACTTGACGAGCATCACTTGGACTCATCCAGTTCATTCCGAGCTGCTTTTCATTTTTGCTTGGTAGGCGAATTTGTCTCTGACCCTCTTTAACCACTAAGTTCACTTGGTCAGGATTATTAGCGGCTTCTTCTAGTGCATCCACAACACCGATCGTCAGGATGTCTTTATCTTTTAGTTGCTCAGCATTCCATTTGTCTGTCAAAAGCACCTGAATACCTGGGTACCCAGAATCACGCCCTAACGACCCCATGACGTTTAAGAAGGTCTGCAACACTTCTTTTGGAGCTCTCTCTGGAACAACAATCGCAGTTTCTGACAAATCGGCCATGCGAGTGTAAGGGAAACCAGAAGTAGCAAAAGCGCGCATATTTGGCATTTCGATGTAGTGAGGGAAACCACTAAAATCAACCATAGAGTCACCATCAATGACCGCGTATTGCTTACTTGGTTGCGTCA
>NZ_JAWOQO010000213.1:0-1111 GCF_033337345.1 Vibrio sp. YT-18
ATTAAGGAGTAACGCATGACGAAGTCTCTCTTTCGCCAATCGTTTTTAACTGACACGTTAGATGTTCATATTGATGTAGCGCCAGCGGAGCAGGTGCTATCAAACGGCGTACAACTCAAACTCTATCAGCGTGGTGTGCTAGAAGTCATTCCTGAAAACCCGACTCAGGACACGAAGAACATCATCATCTCTTGTGGTATTCATGGGGATGAAACCGCACCGATGGAGCTGGTGGATTCGATCATTAAAGACATCGAATCTGGATTCCAGAAAGTCGATGCACGTTGCCTATTCATTATTGCTCACCCTGAGTCAACTCTGGCGCATACACGATTCCTAGAAGAAAACCTCAATCGTCTATTCGATGAAAAAGAGCACGAACCAACGAAAGAACTGGCGATTGCTGATACGCTGAAACTGTTGGTGCGAGATTTCTATCAAGATACAGACCCAAAAACGCGTTGGCACCTGGATTTGCATTGTGCTATTCGTGGTTCGAAACATTACACGTTTGCGGTAAGCCCAAAAACGCGCCACCCAGTTCGCAGCAAAGCGTTGGTAGATTTTCTCGATAGTGCGCATATTGAAGCTGTGTTGTTATCCAATTCACCATCAAGTACGTTCAGTTGGTACAGTGCAGAGAATTACGGTGCACAAGCGCTAACGATGGAGCTTGGCCGCGTCGCCAGAATTGGTGAAAACGCTCTGGACAGATTAACGGCATTTGACTTGGCTCTGCGTAATTTGATTGCAGAAGCTCAGCCAGAGCACTTATCGAAACCGTGTATTAAATATCGCGTAAGTCGCACTATCGTCCGCTTGCATGATGATTTCGATTTTATGTTTGACGTCAACGTGGAGAATTTTACTTCGTTTGTTCATGGTGAAGTCTTTGGTCATGATGGCGACAAGCCTCTGATGGCTAAAAATGACAACGAAGCGATTGTCTTCCCAAATCGTCATGTCGCTATTGGTCAACGTGCTGCGCTGATGATTTGTGAAGTAAAAACACGTTTTGAAGAGGGTGAGTTGGTTTACGATTAATCCAACATTACTCTTAGAAGTTAATTGCAATTTACCGAGGCTTAACTGTAAGGTTAAGCCTCGTTTG
>NZ_JAWOQO010000214.1:0-1111 GCF_033337345.1 Vibrio sp. YT-18
TCTCACTGTCGCTATCGGTCTATTGCATGCCTTAGATATTTTTCTTATTGGTAAATTTATCATTAGACTTCTATTCTAAGCTAAAAGGTTTTGATGGGGGCTGAGTCGTACCCGCTGCCGTTTCATCTGGCAAATGGAGTTCCTCAGTCAAGGAAGGGACTTATCCAACACGGAGTATAGTGCCATGCATCATTCATTATCCTTGCCGATTTTATTGTTGTCGTCTGCGATTGTGCAGGCGGCAGTTCCAGAAAGCCTTGCTATACCGCAGGCTTATCTCGATAGTCATCCTCATCCCGTTCATACAACTCCACCTCCGGCTTATGCCGTAGATCGTATTCTCGTTAAATTCCGTCCCGGTGCAGCGGCGTCTGACGTAGGGGAGTTGATGCGTGAGAGCAGAGCCGAAGCGCTCAAAGTCATTTCCGGCATTGATGTGCATGTCTTGCAAGTGCCCGTTGGAACAGTGGAAGCGCAGTTAGCCCGTTTTAACCAGAACCCGAATGTGTTGTATGCAGAACCTGATATCAACCACATTGTTCAGTATGTTCCCAATGAAGGTCTCGGTGGAAGTATCTATGCTAGTGACTACTTTTCTGAGCAGTGGGCGCTCAATAATACTGGGCAAGTACATTCTACCGTGGTGAATGACCCACTATTTGGTCCGTATCTGGATGAGGCCTCTGGCTTGCCTGGTGCAGATATCAATGCTCCCGAAGCTTGGGATATGACGAAAGGTAGTTCTGCCGTCAAGATAGCAATTCTCGATTCCGGTATTGATTGTCGTATGGCAGGGGATAGCGTGAGTAGCATTGAGTTCGGGAACGGAAAATGTGTCGAGCAACAGAAATTTGTCACCGACTATCAAAGTGATACGTTAGAGGACGTGGTTGGACACGGCACCCATGTCGCAGGTATTGCGGCAGCTCAGACAGATAACGGTATTGGTATTGCTGGGGTCGGTTTTAACAGTTCTGTTGGCAACCTGAAGACGTGCTACGAATATCTGATTTATAGCTGCGACCCATTTTTTGGCTGCTTCCTTATCGCTGCGACGGGGGTATGCCCGCTATCTTCCTCCATTGATGCGATCACCTATGCTGCCGATAAC
>NZ_JAWOQO010000215.1:0-1110 GCF_033337345.1 Vibrio sp. YT-18
TTCTTCTAAGAAGCGATAGAATTCCGCCTCGGTGTAGTCTTGTAAGGCATCTTTAATTACAAGCTTCATATTATTGATCCTTATGTATGCTGATATGTCGTTTCGGGGTAAGGACACATAAATTATCTACATGGAATACTTCTCCACCATACTGTATCTCTTCTTTGTGGTGTAACTCATACCTTTGTCTCCCTCCAACTTGTTCACTTGGTAGCGAAAAAGGAGAACGGCCTCTCTTGATCAAACGTTGATTCGCACGGCTGAACTGGTTGAGTAAAGTTTGGTCTTCACCAACGGCGTACCAAAAGCCTTCTCTAAATGCATCAAAGCTACTGAACTCTCTTCCTCTTAGCTTATCAGCAATTTGGGAAGGTATTGGAGCACCCAAGTCTTTACCCGCATCAGCTAACCAGATACCAAAGATATCTTCGCCCTTACCAGTAACTACTCCGGGCTTATCTCTCGGGCTTTCTTTGTAAACCACATAGAGCGGAGCAATGCCTGAGCTTTCAGGGAATACCAAGATCGCATCACGCCAGTCTTTCTCTTCAGGCGCAGGCGTAACGGTGACGTTCGCATCGCTATCCGAGTGGATTGGCGTGACCAGTATATCGTCTTTTTCAAACCCATCACTATGATCGGGGGTAGTTTGCCAACTTGCTTCACCGTTTTCTTCTGGAGTCCAATATATGGTTGGTCCGTTCTCTTCAATCGCAACGGACAACTGACCATTGTTCCCTTGTTTCACATATTTGATGGGGATTCGTGTGTCATCTACATGATAGCCCTGTACGTGCGGATAAAACTCACCATCTTGGGGCTCGGTAATGTGGACACGAACGCGGCTTTGCGCCGTGGTTACTTGGCGTAAATCTTGGTCTGTGTATTGGGTGTTATCGCCAAATAAGCTTTGCTGCATGGCAAACAAAGCGCCAATACCTTCGACCTGCCAGCGGTAGCCCTCGACGATTTTGTCTTTCAATGTGCCGGCCAGTTTATCTAACTGCATCGCTGCGGTTTGGGTTTGCTGCATTTGCTCTGGGGAACCGGCGACAGCTGCGGAACTGCCCATAGCCATTTGTGCTTGTGTCGCTTGAATGGCGGGTATGA
>NZ_JAWOQO010000216.1:0-1110 GCF_033337345.1 Vibrio sp. YT-18
CGCCTTGATCTAGACCTTCTTGGGCAATCATGTGCAAGCGGAGGAATGGACGACGTTTACCTTGCGCTTTACAAACTTTGTCGAACACAGGCTCAGCTTGAAGAATCACAGACAGTGCCAGCTCAATCTTACCTGCTGGGTTGTGCTCTGTTGGCTCTAGGTACTGGCCACGGCCAATGCGCGAGCGTGTTGCACTTGGGGTTTGTAGAATACGTGCCACTTTGCTGTCTAGCTTGTCACTTGGTGCTTTGCGTACACGACCGAATGGCATAATCAGAACGCGAAGTGTGCGGCCAATCACTTTGTTCGGGAAGTTTGCTAGGAACTCATCAACGGCGATTTCTGCTTGTTTTAAGCTATCTTGTAGACCCCAGTGAACCAAAGCCAAATCTTCAGCTGGACGACCATCTTGTTCAAAACGTTTTAGCGTCGCGGAGCTTAGGTATAGCTGACTGAGAATGTCACCTAAACGCGCAGATAAGCGCTCTTTACGTTTCAACGAACCACCAAGTACCGCCATTGAGATATCAGACAGAAGCGCTAGGTTGGCACTGTAACGGTTTAGCTGTTGGTAGTAGCGTTTCGTTGCATCTTTAGTCGGTGCCGATGAACCTAGGCCATCGCTTAAACCAAACCAAATACTGCGAACGAGGTTACTCATGGTAAAGCTCACGTGGCCAGCTAACGCTTTGTCGAATTTCTCAACCGCGTCGCTCGCTTCTGAGTAAGCTGCGTTCATTTCTTCAAGTACATATGGGTGACAACGAATCGCACCTTGACCGAAGATGATCATCGAACGAGTCAGAATGTTTGCACCTTCTACCGTTACGGCGATTGGAGAGCCTTGGTAGCCACGAGCGAGGAAGTTCGAAGGGCCTAAACAAATGCCTTTACCGCCGACAATGTCCATCGCGTCGATGATGCTTTGTTGACCGCGGTGGGTACAGTGGTACTTCACGATTGCAGAAATAACTGATGGCTTTTCACCTAGGTCGATACCTGCAACAGTTAGGTTGCTGGCCGCATCCATGACGTATGCATTACCGCCAAGACGCGCCAATGGCTCTTCAACGCCTTCCATGTGACCGATTGGTTGTTTGAACTGACGAC
>NZ_JAWOQO010000217.1:0-1110 GCF_033337345.1 Vibrio sp. YT-18
ACGCGCACATATACGCGAGCGAATTTGATAACGACCGCGATGAAGTGGTTGAGCGCGCCTTAACTCAAGGCATCACTAAAATTTTGCTGCCGAATATCGATCTGGACTCGATTGAACCGATGCTGCAGACCGAAGCAGCGTATCCGGAAGTGTGCCACTCAATGATGGGTTTGCACCCATGTTACGTTGATAGCAACGTTGATCAAACGCTAGAAATCATCCGAGGCTGGTTCGAAAAACACAACTTTATCGCCGTGGGCGAAATCGGCATCGACCTGTATTGGGATAAAACCCACCAAGCAGAGCAAGAGATGGCTTTCGTAACCCAACTCAATTGGGCAAAAGAGATGGATTTACCTGTGGTGATCCACACCCGCGATTCCATCGAAGAAACGCTGACTCTGCTTCGTCAAGAGCAAGACGGTCGCCTGCGTGGCGTGTTCCATTGTTTTGGTGGCAGCTTAGAAGAGGCACGAGCAATTAACGAGTTGGGCTTCCACCTTGGTTTAGGCGGTGTATCGACGTTTAAAAACGGCGGCATGGACCAAGTCATCCCACACTTAGACATGCAATGGGTCATCTTAGAAACAGACTGCCCATATTTGGCGCCAGTGCCGCATCGCGGTAAACGCAATGAACCTGCTTACACGTCGCTCGTCGCGCAGCGAGTGGCAGACTTGCGTGGTGAAGAGGTCGCCATCATAGATGCTATCACCACGGAAAATGCAAAAAACTTATTCAAGATTTAAGCAAGACAACAAACGCAACAAGCGGCCACACTAGGTCGCTTTTTTATTGCCTAAATGGTTGGGTGAACAGACCAAACCTGAAACGACTCAACCAGCAATACTGTAGTGTTGATAGACATAACTATTAACTTGTAACCCTACTCACTTCGCATCATGCGTATTCCATCAGTACGCTTCTTGTGACTGTCGACAACTCGACACATTCTTTTCTTATACTGCTATTCGCCTACGTCTTAGCACAGGTGTAAAACAACATGAATACGGATATTGAAATGTGTACACATGGTGCTTACTTGCAACGCGTACCACGCAACTTTTTTCAAAAGCTGCTAGGCATCAAAGAAGTTTATGTTTGTACTAA
>NZ_JAWOQO010000218.1:0-1110 GCF_033337345.1 Vibrio sp. YT-18
ACCAACAAGGATAAGCAGCAAAAACGCTACAACCATGTTGATGTTACTGATCACTTTTACGCCGCCGTCGATACCGCGAACAACAGAAACCACTGCGAGCAGAGTAACCACAGTGATAACTACAATTTGCAAACCTAAACCAGGTTCAACACCAAATACATGGTGAATACCACTTGCCGCCTGCTGAGCGCCCAAACCAAGTGATGTCGCTAGACCAAATAGAGTGGCAAGTACTGCAAGAATATCAACGATATGGCCAGCCCAGCCCCAAGCGCGATCGCCCAATAATGGGTAAAAGATCGAACGCATTGATAGAGGCAAACCTTTGTTGTAGGTGAAAAATGCAAGTGAAAGTGCCACAACGCCGTAAATTGCCCAAGGGTGAAGACCCCAGTGGAACATCGTCGCGCCTAGCGCCAAACGTGCGGCTTCTGGTGAGTTTGCTTCTACGCCGAGTGGCGTTTCGTACCAACCAGTGAAGTAAGCCACTGGTTCTGCCACACTCCAGAACATCAAACCAATACCCATACCGGCTGCGAACAACATCGCTAGCCAAGACATGAATGAATAATCAGCGACGGCATCTTTACCGCCTAAGCGTATTTTCCCGAGCGGCGACACAATCAACGCTAAGCAGAAAATAACGAAAATGTTACCAGCGATAATAAACAGCCAGTCGAATGAACCAATGATCTTCCACTTAAGCCCATCCAATGCTGTCTTCGCGGTATGAGCATCTAGAACTAATGCTGCGACAAGAAACAGTGCAATAAAGCCTGCACTAATACCAAAAACTGGGTTATGAACGTCAAAGCCCCACTTTTGAACGTTGTCTTGACCTACCGTATAGTCGGTACTGTCAATACTGTACTTATCTATACCCTTTGTCATCGTTCCTCTCTATTTTTGTATTATTTTTTCCGTACCAAACAAAAAATCGTTCGAACACGATACGTTTTACATTCCGTGAAAGCGGAAGATCCTATCATTTGAGGCGTTTTTGTCTATCTTTTGCTGTTAAAAAATCCAATAACTTACTTTTCAGTCGGTAATTTGCATTACAAAAAGCGCAAATCTCCACACCATTAATTAGACCACAAACAATTATTG
>NZ_JAWOQO010000021.1:0-69839 GCF_033337345.1 Vibrio sp. YT-18
CGATGTTTGACGCCGCGTCTATTGCTAAGCAATTCGGGGATATGAACATTAAGGCGGATCTTGTTGAGAGCAGAGGACAAATCTTTGTCGCATTCAATGGGACAGATCAGAACGGGAAAGTACTCAAACATGCGTTAGTGAATGGCTCTCGTATCAACATGAACGGAAAAAAATACCCGCTTAATTCATTTAAAGCAATGCAAACTGGTTTTAGCCCGAAATCTAGGGTTGCAAACTTTAAAGGTGCAGGAGTTTTAACGTTTGTTGTATCGGCGAGTATTGCTACTAGTGACCTAGTGTTCAAAGATGATTACCACCTAGTGGATTGGTTTGGGAATGTTGGCTCTGACATGTTCAAATTTATGCTCCAAAGCGCAGTTGGTGAAGCCGCATTGTTTGCTGCTGCTGTCTTAGGTCAACCGATAATTATCGGTGCAATTGCTGTAACAGCGACATATCTTCTAATTGAATGGGCTTGGGGCGAATACAAAATTTCTCAAACGATAGTTGAAAGGTTAGAAAGTGCGATATAAAACTAAAATCCGTTTGGCTGGCTTATTTTTTGTTTCACTAATGCTGTTGTGTTGGTTTTATCCTTCTTATGGCGTTTATTTGGATTACCTTGAGCTATTGAATCGAGCCGATACTGTGCAAGTTTCCGTTATTACCTTGTGGGTTCCTGTTGGTGTTTTTGGGGCTTTAGTGTGTGTGCTTTTTATGACACCTAAAGCATTGCTATATGGGAAGAAGATTAATGAACTTTATTCTCAAAGAGCTATGCAGTTAGCTAACAAAATTAGTATTTATTTTGCATTGGCAGGCGTGGCATTTGCTGCTGGCTGGACATATCACTCTATCGACTTGTTAGAAAAATATGGGTACGTATACAGCCGAGATTTAACAAAAGTCACTCCAACAGGAGTGCACTTGATGTACGTTAAAGCTCGATGATTGAACTTAACGGCACTAAATCCGAACCCAGCCAATACTTTTCTGGTGCGATGTTGCTCATCGCACTAGCCCTTCACAACAACTTTGCAATACCTGTGATTATTCGTAGCTTTCTAAATTAGAGAAGGCACTGACAAGGTTTTGTCCATCTTCGAGCCAGCTAGATCTGTGCTGGCTCATTTATGCCCCAAAGTTGTTTAGATTAAATACCCTACAAAATCTAGGGGCAGGCGTTTTCCCCTACCAAATCTAATCCGATTCATGAAGACTAGCATGTGTCTTTTTTGCGTGTGAATAGGCTAAAGTGTGTTCTTGGTGGAAAGTGAACCCTCCAGCTCCACCAACCGTTTGGAAGCAACATATTATCAATTAGTTAGTGCTTTTTTGAAAATGCTATATTTGTATAAGCGCTTCGTAAACGCCATGTGGGTTCATGGCGGCTCATAGTTGAAGTGCTCAGTTCTCTAATTTTAGTCAAACCATCCTCTCAATCTATCTTTACAGGGGACGGTCACTTGATGTACCCCATTAAGCATTCTCCCGCTTGCTGTTCTGAGAAATAGACTGCTAACGACTGTTTTTCATTTTTATTAGCCAAAATAGAATACTCAAAAGCTTTTTCAAGCACCACAAGCCCACGCATGTAATCAGAAATATTACTTGTTGTGGATTTCAATGTTTCTTTAGCTAAATCATAAGACATTCCCATTTGACGAAACGTCATAAAAGATTGAGCCACTTCTCCAACACCTCTACACTCTTCCAGAATATCACGGGATTCACTTACTTCTAGATTAACGCTAGACATAGCGTTCGCATTCAAAATCAAGGTACAGAATAAAAATATCGACTTTTGAGATTTCACAATATCACCACTTAATCGAAATTTATCACACCAACAACCGACCAACCTTCTTGACACCGCGGACACCTGAAATCACTCCTACCAGAAATCAAGCCATTAAGAGATTCGATTGGAATCAAATAATCACTAAATGGTAAAAATCTCACACTACTTTGTAATGTTACTAGCTCTAGGTTCTTATCTATTGTGATGTATTCAAACACTGTTTTCGGTAGCGCATCTGACTCTCGTAACCTCAAAAAAAGCTCAGCTTCCGAAAAACCAAGCGAGATGCTGCCATTGACACCACAAGCACAATTTATTCTGATAATTTCACCAGGCAAACTTATTTCCTTTATCATGAAGATAGATAGCTACATAGTAAATGCGACACTGTATTACTTTTAGTTAAATCATAATTGCCCCATTGTAAGGTAGGCCTTTTACTCATTCACATCCTGTTAATGTACATTTGCCCTACAAAAGGTTATCCGAACTTAGATGGAGAGAGCGTACGCCTCAAATCAAATTGACTTTAGTTATCTTGCATAGGTAAACCAACACAAACACGGTCACTATTTAGCTATCATTGACCGATATTTACCTGTACTGGTCGAGTTGATGAGATATCAAAGTAAACCCGTAGATTCAATGTCACTTATGGCACCTGAAGATACATATAAAAAGAAAACACAAACCAATACTAATCACAACCATACGTCAACGGATACACCTCAAGACGTTACCTTGGAATACAATGTGGCGTTAGCGTGTTCACTCGATGAGGTAAAAGCATTCAGTATTGATTCGTTTGTCGTAGCTGAAACTGACAAAGAAAAGACTCCCCTCAACTCTTGGGTTAAATCAAAAGATTCAGATAACATCAGTACTATTTTGAGTACTCCGATATTGGTTAATGAGCCTAAAACTCTGCTCTATCAGTTTGCTGGCTCTAAGAAAACAGCGTTGAGCTATGGAAATGTTCTTCCAGTCAAAAAAGGCAGTGCCATTTATCGTGATATTTTTATCCCAGTTAAGCCTTCTGTTCAGGTTGGGGAGCGCTTAGGTTGGCCTACAGAAGGTTACTTCTACCACTTTATTGATGATGAGTTTATCCACGAGTATAAAATCGCGGGCAATAACAAATGGGGCTTCAATGTCACTGAGTCCACTAAATGGCGGCTCAGCGAGGAGATCATCGTATCCAAACCACAATCTACGATTTTGCTGCCTTATAAAATCGACAATCAAGTGATTGCAAGGCAACACCTTTTGTATAGAAAAGAAAAACTCTCACAAGATTTACTTTTGGATGATATTACGGCTGAGTGGCTCGATGAACACGCTTGTCTTCTTGATATGGGTGCAGTGTTTTCCACTCGAACGGCATCGATTTTAGAAAAAGAGAAAGAGCAGGATGGCAAAATCGTTTACATCATTAAGAGTGGGGATAGTCTGTCTAAAATCGCGCATAGACAGGGAATAACACTCGAAGAATTACTGACTTTAAACCCTAAATACAAGGTCTCTCCAGACATGGTGAATGTCGGTGATGAAATCACCATTGAAGTGACTGAAACTTATGATGTTGAATCTGAGTTTCACACCTGTCAACTTGACTCTAAGACGAACCAACCTGAAACGTGGAGTAGTATCGCTGCATTATATAACCTTTCGGCTAAGTCCCTATTAGGAATGAATCCGAATTATGATGCGGATCCTTCGGTGTTATCACTTGGTGATAAGCTTCAAGTGACATTACCTAAAAAGACGAGTGGTCAATCTTCCGTTCGTTCTCCTTTGCCTGCTGAAGACGTAACAACATCAAAAACAGCCTTTGCTCATTCCAATATTCAGTGTGAAGTCAGCAGTAAATCCCACTGTCATGTGCATCCTATTGTTGGTAATGTGGGGGCAGATAAGAACACACCTGTAATTAAAGTTAAGCAACTCGTTCTGCGTTCAGAGCCGTTGTCAACATCTGATAAATTGGAGTTATTGGCTTCTGGTGGTGGGGAAGCCCTTAGTAAGGGAAGTAAAGGAGTTGAGGTCAAAGCCATTCTAGAGGCATTGATCTACTTAGGTTTCGATTTAGGGGCTGACGGTGATTTTGGCCGTGTGATAGAAGGTGCAGTTAAACAGTTTCAAACCCACTATAAGCCAACACATACCATACATAAAAGCTACCAATTTGGTGATGTGGATGGGATTGTCGGTAAAAATACCATTCTTGCTTTAGATGAGGCTGTTAAAGAAGGTTGGAAGTTTGTTGATGATGAGATGGACGAAAAGTGGCTAACAGTACCCAAGGGACAATTTACCTTTGACAGCGAAGGCGATGACAACCCATCATCTCCCTATTTTTCGAGACAAGCCCATGTTCCTAATAATAGTGGCGTGGTGGTCGGTCGATCTGGTGTTACAATTGGCCGAGGTTTAGATATGGGTAATCCACCAACGGGTGCAACAGGACAATCACCTTCTGCATTGAACTTAAGAGAGTTATTCCAAAAATCTGGATTGATGCCAGAGCTTTCAAACTGGTTACTAAGCGTCGAGGGTATACAAAAAGAAGCAGCCCTTGAATCGTTGAATAATTCAGGGTTGGACAACAAAACACTCACCCTAACCCGCAAACAACAACACCTAATGTTTAAACAAGTCTACGCGTATATGGAAGATAAGACCCGAATTTTGTTAACAAAACCTGATGTGAGAGAAAAATTTGGGGTAGTTGATTGGGATAACTTATCTCTCAATGTAAGGAATGTTTTAGTCGATTTAACTTATCGAGGAGACAATAGCCCTAGTACTAGAGAAGTGTTTGTTCCTGCATTAGTTAATTACAATGCCCAAACGTTTAAAGCAGTTATGTCGAATGTTAAAGCGTGGAGGAGATTTGATATTCCAAGTGGTAGGTTTATTGCAAGAAAGGAGCATTTAGAATGAAACTTAAACGTATTTTAACGGTATGCTTGGTGTTGGTATCAGCTTACACAAGTGCGTCTGAATATAGATTATATGCTTCGGATTATTCAGTTAGAACGAAGAAAGAAAATTTTGCTGCCTATGTTTTGAAAGATAATCCATGTATCACTGTGTATGAATTTAAAACAGGGAAGTCAGTCCAATATTGTGAATTGGGAAATAAAGAGAAAAAGGCAGGCTCTGTGCATGGTGATATATCATTAACCCACTTACAGCGAGACTATCCTACTGTTTATGTCATGGATTTAAGTATGTGGAGTGGTGACGTAACATTTACAGTAGCTACTCCTTGGTCTGATCTATCATGCACTATCGATGTTCAAACACAGGCAGTGAGTTGTGAGTAGCCAGAGTTAGCTATTTTACTCAAATTAGCTAACTCGCTTTTATCCTAGACCTTTTGGTAGATTTCACATCTAACCATAATCACGTTTTTTATGGTCCTAAAATAAAAGTGGTTTTTCATCTAAGCAGCCAGAAAAGGGCTGCTTTAGTCAATTCATTTAGATCTAGAAGTGAGCAAGGATAAACCCCTTGCATGCTGTTATCGGTTGCAATAAAGAAAGTCCTGTGCGAGTTAGTGAAAATGTTCGGGGTCAGGTCTTTCATTTTGCCCTAGCTAAATTTATCCGAACGTCCGATATTCATCAGAAATCGTAACGTGGAAATGAATGATATCTGAATAGAAGTTGACGAAAATCGTCGTGTTTTGGACAGAGGGGGTACATCATCGGTATGAGAAGAGGCACTTACCTGTTTATTTGCTAATAGTTTTTTGTTTACGGTGAGTACTTATAGCTAAGAAATGCCCCATTCTAAGCTAGAACTGAGCTGTACGTCATTTTTGTACGAGGTTATTTGACCTATTTCGTCTTATACTACAAAGTGTCTATCGATTGGATGGCTATTGTTACTGTGATAGATAGAAGGCTGTAGTAATCCAACCTTCTTATTGAAATAATACAACTAAGCCTCTGCTGTAGTCTTGGTTCCAGATGCAAAGATGAACTTTGACTTGTTTTGATCAAACACGTAAATAGCAACCAGTGGAACTGCTGTTACTACCAGCCCAGACAAAATCGCTGTAATTTGGCTATTGAATCGGTTCAACAATGGCACCGTCGCTAACCCTGTGCCGATCACACGACCAACGTACAAACCTACAACTGCTGAAGCCGTACTCGCCATTATGATACTAATAGATTGAAGCTTATTCTCATCATTACTCGACATAATTCGTACACATCGAACGCAGCTTAAAGTCCCTTCACGAATCAAGCCTAGTGTAAATGATGGAAGCTTAGTAACCATAGAAATTAAGATCTGAGGAATGACACTCAGCGCACCACTCACACCAGCTTCAATTCCAAGCGTTTTGGCTTTAGCCCAAATCTGACGTTCTTCAAATCGTTGATTCAAACGCTGAGTTAGCCGCTCCTTAAGTTCTTTCACATTTTGAATCATTCCCTTTTCATCAAAGAGCTTGAACTCTTTACTAAAGACTTTTATTTCATCCATGAAAATATCGATGGTTTCTACAACAATCATACCCACAACCTGCTGTACTGCCATTGTCGCGCCAGTCTTTACCGCAGTCATGCCTATTTCTAAAGCAGCACTAGACTTATGCTGTTTTAGAACCTTCTGAGCTTGTTCTAACGCAGCGTTGCAGTCTTCTTCGTTTAACTCATACTGTTCACCTTGTATGGTCATAACACGAACACCAGGTTTCTCTGGATGTGGAACAGATTTTTCTAAGAACTCACTAAGTGGCACATCCCTCTTTGAACGATTCACCGATGAATTTGTAAAGACTAAATTACCCGAGTCATTAATTGCATCTAGAAGTTGTTTATCAGTTGTCCCAGCCTTCAACAGCGTCGAACCATATATATCTTTAGCTGCAATTACGTGTTCGATATCAGAATCTTGCGCATAAAGAGTTGAATCTTTGTTATACCCGTCTTCTAAAGGTGAGAAAGAATCCTTAGCTGCATTTCTTGTGTCTTGCATAGCTGCAAAGTTTTCATGTGAATTTCTCAAGTTATGCTCACCAATGCGACCACCAAATTCTTTATAGTTCTCAGACAAATTCTCATACTTAGCTTGGGAATAATCATCGATGGAATTGGCTGTGTTGTTTAAAAAGAACGAAGCCATTGCTCTCTGGATTGCTACATTACGACATTGTTCAAAGATGTCCTCTGATGTTTTTGCTGGAACTGGTAAGTTACCCTGTAAATCAGAAACCATTTGGAAAGTATCTTTGTCTACTTCAAATGTACTTCTAGCCCATTGATTTATTTTTTCAGTTCCTGTTTCCCAATACCTGATAGTATTAGCTTTTTGAGCGTCCATATCTGTTAGCTCATCCCAATCGATATTATCGATCTTCTCTTTTGCTTGCTCATAAGCATCAGATGCTGCTGTCTGCCCGATTTGTGATATATCAGAGGCCTTAGTCTTAACACTTTCAGCAACCGCTGAAGAATCGAAATCAGATGCGGCTTGCTTTACACTTTGTACAGTTTGAGTGGACTTATCAGCGGCACTATCGTATGCATTTTTGCCATATTCTTTGGCTTTACTCGTAATATCGGAGACATCAATATTACTTACTTTATCTTTGGCTCCTACCGCTGCACTCTTAGCTTTATCTAGCCACCTCATTAGACGCACCTCTATCCTTAGTTTGAACTTATTTATTTTGAGTTTGCTCTTGTATTATTCAGGATTAACAATTGTCACTACTTTTTAGTAGAGCGAAAGAGTGACAAGTAATCCATATTACAGAAAAGTTATTGATAGTTAATATTTAAAACTTGCATCTGTGATATATGCGCGAGAATGCACTAACACTTTTTACATAGCGGTTATTTACGTAAAAAACCAATGAGATTTTCAAGGACATGAGCGAGCATGTTAGGTTTAGCTAGCCACTCTCTAGGGCTACTTGGTCTGCTAAAGATCTTCCCATCTCAGCTAACATATTCTTTGAGTTTGCCCACGGAGTTTAAAATAACTGAGTTCAATCCTCGTCGGGTGACAAAAGTTAGCAAACGACTAAGGCTAATTCCTAATGCTTAACATTTCATTTTGCTATGTCAGTAGTTATTCATTAGTTACTAAATTAGCAAATGTGCTAACACGAAAATGTCCAGAAACGTGTTTCATCGAGTGAGCAAGAAAAATTATAAATGCCTAGTGAGCAGTGCGAGCATAAGGAGTGGCTTTATTATTTTACTACCATTCCCCTTAAATACCCTTTTGGCAAGGTGATGGTTTCACGCAGTGAGGCCATCACCTTGCTAAGCCTTCAGGGATAAAAAAGCGTACACACCAATATACATAGTATGTACGCCTTTCATATTGAAAAGAAGCATTGCCAGCAAAGGGCTACCACTCACTCTTTCATAAATAGACATGGTTTTTACTGTATACTTAGCGCTGCACCCTTTTTTTGGTGTAGTTGAACCCAACTACACACGGTTTTGCGCGTAAGCGGCTAATTCATCCATTGACGTTTGTGCAGCAACTTCACCATCAATGTAGTAAGTGACAAACTCACCATCGCGTACACCCATGAGTGTCGCCTTTTCACCGTTACTGTAAGTAATATCCATTTGAACAGTGTTCTCATCGATTTGCTGCATTCGCCCCTGCTCAATGACACGGTTATCCGCTAATGGTGCGATTGGTGCCGTCGTTAACGACTTATCTAACTGGTGGTTGACATCAATGTAAGTATCTACCTTTGTATCGAAGATATGTGGCTTACCATTTAACGGGTTCTTACCCGTCCAAAATTCTAGAGAGTTAAACACGATATAATCCGCTGCGATCGCGACACCATAAACAGGCGCTAAAAGCATATTTAGGCCACCTCGAGCGTAACGGTTGTCAACAGCTTTCAAGTTAAATCCCATGACATAACCTGTCACGGCATTACTACCTACGCAACCTGAAAGTGAAACTGCTACCGCAGTCAATGCACCAATTTTAGCAATTACCTTTTTCATCAAAACCTCTAGTTAGAAAGTGTGAAACCTCAAATTCGGCGCGGATATTATCGGATAAAAAGTAGGGTTAAAAGTCCGTTTTTTTGTCCTCCATGAACAGTATTATTTTTAATACAGTCACATTTTTTAAGGCTATTATTGCGCTCTCATCTCTATGTCTTGTTATGTATTAAACTGATAGAAAAGATCATATTGAAAACAAAAACTTCACACACACCAAAATTTCACGCATGACGATTAAAGTAATTTGTCGTGTCCTTAATGAGAATGATTAGTGCGATTTTGCAGCAATTGTTACATTGCTGGTGACGCATTTGACAGAGATGGTTTATGGCCAGAAGTAAAAAAAGCAAAGTGTTTGAGCTCTTAGGACATCAAATACAACCAGGACAACGATTAGAGATCGAATTTGAAGCAGCGAAGCTATATACACATTCGCCTTTATCTATTCCTGTGGAAATCATCCATGGGAAACAAGAAGGACCAGTGTTAATGGTGAATGCTGCTATCCATGGTGATGAGCTTAATGGCGTAGAAATCGTTCGTCAGATCATTAACCAACTGGATCCACAAAAACTGAAAGGCACTGTCATTGCAGTACCTATCGTTAACGTTTTTGGTTTCATCCATAAATCTCGTTACTTGCCCGACCGACGAGATCTCAACCGTTGCTTTCCTGGCAGTGAAAAAGGCGCACTTGCATCTCGTATGGCACACGGGTTCTTTAACAACATTGCCAAGCGTTGTGACTACATTTTGGATCTACACACAGGGGCAATTCATCGCACGAACCTGCCACAGATTCGCGCAAACTTAAGCAACCCAGAAACTCTACGTATTGCTCAAGCATTTTCGACGCCAGTGATTGTTGATTCAGCATTGCGTGATGGCTCTTTACGCAGTGAAGCAGAAAAATGCGATATTCCAGTGCTCACCTACGAAGCTGGCGAAGCATTGCGTTTTGATCCACTTTCGATAAGCGCTGGTGTACTCGGGGTTCGGCGCGTAATGCAAGCCATTGGTATGTTGCGTGCGAGCAGGAAAAAGCTGCCTGAGCCTATCATAGCGAAGTCCACCAGCTGGGTTCGCGCGTCAGGTAACGGCATTTTGCGTACTGTCGTTAATCTGGGAGATAAAGTAGAACAGGGGGAAACGCTCGCTTATATTAGCTCTCCTCTTGGTCATGATGAGATAGAACTAAAAGCCCCGAAGCGTGGTTTGGTTATCGGTCAACAAACATTACCATTGGTGAACGAAGGCGATGCAATTTTCCACCTTGCCTATTTTAACCAAGGTGATAATGCTTTAGAGCAAGCAGTCGAAAGCTATATTGAAGGCCTCACTGAATTCGATGCCGAGCCGCTGACCACCGGACAGATACCGTTAGAAACTCAGTAATTCCTACCAAGTAGGCGCCTGATTAGCTCAAAAGGAGCAACAGTGCTCGCACTATCTTGTTTAAAGCCAATAAGCTCAGCGTCCATGATGCTGGGCTTTTTGTTTTATGTAAGCTAACGATACTCATCGCAGTTTCCACGAATGGATAAAAAACTTTACAAGCCATCGCAAAAACACATTTGATAATTAATCTCATTATCATTTATTAATCGTAATAATGTTCTTATAATCCGAGCTTCATAAAAACACTATAAATCATCAATATGAAACGATTAAAAAGTCATCCACTCAAAGTAAATCTCATTTCACTGGCTTTGCTCTTCCCTCTTTATTCATATGCCGAGACAGCGCCAAATGAAGAGCTTGAAGTCATAGGCGTTCGTTATGCCAAACCTATTACCATTGCTGAGCCTGCGCAAACCACCATTAATTGGTCAGAGATTGAAGAGCAACAGTACTCTAATTTTGCCTCAATGATCGATGCCGTTCCCGGTGCATCAATAGATGGTGGCGGTCGTTCTGGTGGCGAACGTATTAACATTCGTGGTTTTGATGATCCAAGCGATATCGCCGTGTTTGTCGATGGCGCTCCAATTGGCTTTCAACAATACCGCTACGGTACCTTCTTTTTTGATCCGTTCTTAATTGGCGAAGCAGAAATTATCAAGGGCGCGCACGACTATCGAGCACTCAACGGGAAGTTTGGTGGCTCCATTCGCATTAAAACCAAAAGTGTCGATGATCTCCTGTACGGCGAAAGAAACTTTGGTGCTCGCATCTCAAGTGCATACAACACCAACGGCGATGAGAACGCCTACACGCTAACACTCTATGGTAAAAACGATACTGGTTTTTATTTTCTAGCGAATGGCTCGGTAAAAGATTCTGATGACATTAAAGTCGGAGGTGGTGAAACGCTGGATTACTCAGGTTATGAGCAAGAAAACATGCTCGTAAAGGTCGGTTATGAAAACAACGATCACGAGTTTGAAATTAGCCACACTCGCTACAAAGATGAAGGTCGTAAACCTTGGGCTAACCGCCGCGGAAAAATGCCTAACATCACCGAATACAATATCAAGAAATACGGCTCATTAGAAAAAGCCCAATACGCTTACACCGTCGATAACAAATACACGGACAACACCACGACCATCTCTTACCACTACATGCCGACTAACCCGTATATTGATTTCAATATCAAAATGGCACGTTCCGAAAACGATCGTCATTGGGTTCGCCCTGACGTAGCATTCGAGAAAATGTTCGTTTCTGTTGGCAGTTACGGTCATGAGTCATGGCTGAGTTACGAGCGTGATTACGTTGATGTGTTTAACCAAGCGCAATTCGGAGATCACACTCTAGTCACTGGGCTTCAATATCAAAAAACCGATAGAGACTCGTTAGTATTCAACGCATCATACGACAGTAATGAAGCGAAAAACTACGGTTGGTACACCCCTTACTACGAACCATCTGGCACGCAGTCAATTTATGCCGCTTACATTGCTGATCACTATCAAGCAACAGACCGCCTAACAATCACACCTTCTCTGCGTTACGAATACATCAAGAGTGAAGGAAAAGGGAACGCTGCGCCGGATTATAATGATCCAGCTGCCGGACATAACTACGGTGAAACGACGCATAAAGGCTTTAGCCCACGTTTGGATATCGACTTTGATGCGAGCAATAATACGCGTTTAAACGCCTCCTACGCCTACGCTTTAAAAGCACCAACCGTTGATAACATCTACTCAGTGCAATATGCGCGAGCTACCGCTACGGCTACTGCTTTGAATCTGGACGTGTCTCGTATCCATGCTTATCAAGCAAGCGTTATCAACTTAACGGAAGGGCTGGTGAACTCTCGCGATAACCTCGCAACAGAGTTAACTATGTTCTATAACGATGTTAGCGACACAGTTGATATACGAACGGGCGATAACCTCGACAAAAATACTACTGAGTTACAAAGCTGGAATACAAACCTAGATGGCTTTAAAAACTATGGCTTTGAGCTAATTTCACAATACCGGATTGAAGATTTCTACAGTAATTTCTCAGCAAGTTACATTCGCGGCAAAAACAAAGGTAGCCTATCTGACTCTACAGGTTCAGATGATGATCATCCTGATGTACCGCCATTAAACATTAATCTGGGTTTAGGTTACGAATGGATTCCTGGTTTACGTACGGGCTGGGAAGTCCGTTGGTATGATGCGCAAACCAAAACCAAGGCAAGCGGTAATAATTTAAAAGTGAAATCGCCAAGTGAGCAATACACGCTACAAAACGCTTACGTGGTTTGGGAAATACAACAAGTCGAAGGCTTGAGCGTTGGCGCGGTTGTGAAAAACTTAACCGATCGTTACTACGAAGCATACCTATCTAATGGCGTGCCTTCGCCTGGTCGCGAAGTCAAACTGCACCTCACTTATCAATACTAACCATACCTAAAAGATGCAGGGCAGACATTAACTGCCCTGTTATATCGTATCCAATGGCCATAATTGCACGCCGTTTTATTTATCAGTATTATCATTTCCTTTTGCTTGCATGCACATTATGAACAATCTAAAAACACGGCTTCTTCTGATTTGCTTCTTCCCTGTAGGTAGCCTAGCGCAAGCTTCTGAGAACATTGCAGACTACTTACAAGAACAAAGCAAGCACCAAGTTTCAGAAGATTTTTACGCACAGCCAACAGCAAATAACCTGAATCTAGATGCAAAAACTAACTCTTTAACTTGGCACGAAGATGGTAAGCCGGATCACTGTCGTTACGCCAAGCAGCCCAAAGACGTCGCAACACATTTCGACTACGGTGAAGCAAACGATCTATCTGACGGCTTACAACACTTTGATTTACCGGAAAGACATTCTGCAAAGGTCAAATCGACACATCGCACTTATGCTAATAACCCTCACCTTCTTCCTGGCAATAAACAATTTGCAGCCCCTGAAGACGGCACGTTTAGCTTGTCCGTATCGTCGGATTGTTTTTAGCCGATATAAATAAAAAATGCCCTGAGACAAAACTCAGGGCATTTTCACTATTTGTTTGATGGGTAACGTCACCATCTCACCGATTTAAACTTATTCTTCGTCAGTGTCTACTTCGGTTTCACGTGCTTTGCGGGCTTCTTCTTTACGAACTTTTGCCGCTAGTTGTTCTGCTTCACGCTCTTGACGTTGCGCTGCTTTACGCTCGTTACGAACCACTTGGTTTTGGATAAATCCAGCCAGTTCTTGTTCAGCCCAAGCTTGTGCTTTCTCTTCGCTGTCAAAGCCTGTTTCACGCTTTGATACTACAGTCTTACGAGATGTCACTTGGCGAGTGATTTCTGCGCTCCAGCCGTTACGTTTTTCAGTGACGCGGATAGCAAATTTTGGATTCTTAGACATTTCTTTCATTTCCTAAGGGATTTAGGGATCAATCAGGGATTCGGTCAACTTGATAACTCCATCTAAGCTGAGCTGTTTAACACCATCCCTTGGTAAACGCGGTATTAGAGCATAAAAGTAATCTAAACGCTGCAAGTTTTTTACGCTAGATAATAGATGACAAAGAAGAGGCAGAACAAAGCAACGTTTCGCCAAGTCACTAGAAAGAGCGACGAAGAAAAAAGAGTGATAAGAAAAAAGAAAGCGCTGGTCTCTCAACCAGCGCTTTACTTAAGCTAGATTAACCTTTGGTTAATTAACCGATATTCTTACGGGCATTTTGGAACATACGCATCCAAGCGCCATTTTCACCCCAACCTTCCGGAGCCCAAGAATTTGCAACTGTGCGGAATACGCGCTCTGGGTGAGGCATCATGATAGTTACGCGACCGTCTGCTGTTGTTAAACCGGTAATCGCGTTTGGCGAACCATTCGGGTTGTTCGGGTATTGTTGTGTTGGGTTACCGAGGTTATCCACGTAACGAACCGCAACCGTACCTGATGCCTCGATCGCTGCTAGGTGCTCTGCATCACGTACTTCTACACGCCCTTCTCCGTGGGAAACCGCGATTGGCATACGCGAACCAGCCATGCCATCAAAGAATACAGAATCAGATTTCTGAACTTCAACTAGACTAAAGCGCGCTTCAAAACGCTCAGATTCGTTGCGCACAAAACGTGGCCACAAGTCTGCACCTGGGATCAGCTCTTTCA
This sequence comes from Vibrio sp. YT-18, assembly GCF_033337345.1. Taxonomy (NCBI): domain Bacteria; kingdom Pseudomonadati; phylum Pseudomonadota; class Gammaproteobacteria; order Vibrionales; family Vibrionaceae; genus Vibrio; species Vibrio sp. YT-18. Next base: position 14,362 of record NZ_JAWOQO010000021.1, read on the forward strand.
GGTTTGATAGCATCTGACAACCGTTACATACACCTAAAGAGAACGTCTCTTCACGGTTGAAGAAGGCTTGGAACTGTTCACGAGCTTGTGCGTTAAACAGGATAGACTTAGCCCAACCTTCACCCGCACCTAGTACGTCGCCGTAAGAGAAGCCACCACAAGCTACTAAGCCATGGTATTCATCCAGTACCGCTTGGCCCGTTAGGATATCGCTCATATGGATGTCGGTTGCTTCAAAACCTGCGCGGTCAAACGCTGCTGCTATTTCGACGTGGGAGTTAACGCCCTGCTCACGTAAGATTGCCATCTTAGGTTTAGCACCTTTCGCAATGTACGGTGCTGCAACGTCTTCATTTACGTCGAAGCTGAGCTTAACGTTTAGACCAGGGTCAGAGTTGTCTTTCTTAGCTTCGTGCTCTTGGTCTGCACACGCTGGGTTATCACGTAGACTTTGCATCTTATGCGTTGTTTCAGCCCAGATAACGCGTAGTTCGGTACGTGAACGTTCAAGCACAACTGCATCACCAGAAGTGATAACAAAGTCGTCTGAAGCTTCAACAGAACCAATCACATGTGAGCATGCCTCTAAGCCGTTTGCCGCCAGAGTAGATAGAACTGAATCTAGATCATCATTCTTAACTTGAACAACCGCACCTAGCTCTTCGTTAAATAGAACGGCTAGCGCATCATCACCCAGCTCTGCGATGTTCGCTTTTACGCCACAGTGACCCGCGAACGCCATCTCAGCCAGTGTAACAAAAAGACCGCCGTCGCCTTTATCGTGGTAAGCCACTAGCTTGTCATCACGTACTAACGCTTGCATTGCATCAAAGAAGCCTTTTAGCTGCTCTGCATTATCTACGTCAGCAGGTTTGTCACCCAGCTGTTTGTATACTTGTGCCAATGCTGTCGCACCTAAGCGGTTTTTTCCGTTACCCAAGTCAACAAGAACTAGAGAGGTATCTCCTTTGTCAGTGCGTAGTTGTGGAGTCACGGTCTTACGTACGTCTTCCACACGACCAAATGCCGTGATAACTAGCGACAGTGGAGAAGTGACTTCTTTGCTCTCGCCGTTTTCTTCCCACTTGGTTTTCATCGACATGGAGTCTTTACCAACTGGGATAGTCAAACCTAACGCAGGACACAATTCTTCACCAACCGCTTTCACTGCTTCGTAAAGACCCGCATCTTCACCTGGGTGACCCGCTGGAGACATCCAGTTCGCAGACAGTTTAATGTGTTTAATATCACCGATGTCTGTTGCCGCAATGTTCGTTAGTGACTCACCAACGGCTAGGCGAGCCGATGCTCCAAAGTCTAGTAATGCCACTGGCGTGCGCTCACCCATCGACATTGCTTCGCCATGGTAAGTGTCGTAGCTTGCCGCTGTTACTGCGCAGTTTGCTACTGGTACCTGCCAAGGACCAACCATTTGATCACGAGCAACCAGACCCGTTACTGTTCGGTCACCGATAGTAATTAGGAATGTTTTTTCTGCAACAGCAGGAAGACGAAGTACGCGATCCACCGCTTTATTAAGCTCAATACCATCACGAACAATGGCAGGGCTTTCCACTTTTAGTGTGGTTGCGTCGCGGTGCATCTTCGGTGGCTTACCAAGCAGGATATCCATTGGCATATCGATTGGCGTATTGTCGAAGTGAGAATCTTCTAGCGTTAGATGACGCTCTTCTGTCGCCACACCCACCACTGCATACGGTGCGCGTTCACGCTTACAGATGGCGTCGAATGCTTCCATGTTTTCTGGCGCTACCGCTAGAACGTAACGTTCCTGTGATTCGTTACACCAGATTTCCAGTGGGCTCATGCCCGGCTCATCGTTTGGTACATCGCGTAATTGGAACTTACCGCCACGCTCACCGTCGTCGACAAGTTCAGGCAATGCGTTAGAGATACCGCCTGCACCCACATCATGGATAAATGCGATTGGGTTGTCGTCGCCTAACTGCCAACAACGGTCGATCACTTCCTGACAGCGACGTTCCATCTCTGGGTTTTCACGCTGTACTGAAGCGAAGTCCAGATCTTCTGCTGACTGACCAGATGCCATGGAAGATGCCGCACCACCACCAAGACCGATGTTCATTGCCGGACCACCAAGTACGATTAGGCTCGCACCCACTGGAATCTCTTTCTTCTGTACGTGTTCATCGCGGATGTTACCCATACCACCAGCAATCATGATTGGTTTGTGGTAACCACGAATTTCTTCACCCGCATGAGAAGTGACTTTTTCTTCGTAAGTACGGAAGTAACCCAATAGATTTGGACGACCAAATTCGTTGTTGAATGCCGCGCCGCCAAGAGGGCCTTCAAGCATGATGTCTAACGCATTCACAATACGACCCGGCTTGCCGAAGTCGGTTTCCCATGGCTGTTCAAAACCAGGAATACGTAAGTTAGAGGTTGTAAAACCAACCAGACCCGCTTTTGGCTTACCGCCGATACCCGTCGCGCCTTCGTCACGGATTTCACCGCCTGAGCCAGTCGATGCGCCCGGCCATGGAGAGATTGCCGTTGGGTGGTTGTGCGTTTCTACCTTCATCAAGATGTGCGTATCTTCATGGTGGTACGTGTATTGACGAGATTTAGGGTCAGGGAAGAAACGCCCCGCTTTAGAACCTGTCATAACGGCTGCGTTGTCTTTGTATGCAGACAGCACATAGTCAGGTGTCGTTTCAAAAGTGTTTTTGATCATTTTGAACAAAGACTTAGGTTGATCTACCCCGTCGATAGTCCAATCTGCGTTAAAAATTTTGTGGCGACAATGCTCTGAGTTCGCCTGAGCAAACATCATCAATTCAATGTCGTTTGGGTTACGCCCAAGCTTAGTAAAGTTCTCTACCAAGTAATCAATTTCATCTTCTGCGAGTGCCAAGCCAAGGGAAACGTTTGCCTCTTCAAGCGCAAGACGACCGCCAGCTAAGATATCAACATGTGCGACAGGCTTAGGCTCTGCAACAGTAAATAATGCTGATGCGGCTTCAAATTCTGTGAATACTGTTTCCATCATGCGGTCGTGAATTAACGCTTTAACAGCGTCAGCTTGAGCTTCTGAGAGAACAACTGAAGATTCGACATAATAAGCCGTACCACGCTCTAGACGTTTCACTTTCTCCAGACCACAGTTAACAGCGATATCGGTAGATTTAGAAGACCAAGGCGAGATAGTGCCAGGACGAGGCGTGACAAGAAGTAGAAGACCTTCAGGCTCATGCTCTTCGATGGTTGGGCCGTAAGTTAGTAACTTTTCAAGTTTTTCTAACTCTTGGTCATCAAGGTCTGACTTTAGATCGGCAAAGTGCATAAACTCGGCATAAATGCCAGTTACAGGCAGATCTTGTTCACGACAAAGTTCCAGTAGTTTATTAACACGAAACTCAGAAAGAGCTGGGGAGCCACGCAAAATTCTCATGTGCTTAGGTCTCTTATGCAATTGATTAAGGTGATATTGGAATAAATTCAGACACTTAAAATAAGCCCTGTCGAACCTATGCCGATTCCACCTCGTCATTGCGAGCGCATTATATAGTAATTGTTTTTGTGATGTAACACCAAAAGCAACCGTTTGCGTCATTTTTTTTGTCAAATTTGAATTACAACTAAAATGTCGATAAAACACACAATGTCACGTTATAAGTGTGTGATTCACTTTGCCCCATGAGCTCGCTTTGATATAAAGGCAAATAGAAATTTTCCAAGATGTACCTATCAATGCAAATAAGTCACTTCAACCGGCTCAAGCGCAGTGCTCTAATTTTAGTTTCTGTTCTTTTACTCTCTGCTTGCCAGATTGAGTCGGAGCCCAAAAGTGAATTTGAAAAAATTCAAGAACGTGGTGTGCTTCGTGTTGGCACGCTAAACAATCAGCTTTCCTACTACATAGGTCCCGATGGTCCCGCAGGGTTGGATTACGAATTGGCGCGTCAGTTTGCGGAGCAGCTCGGCGTCAAACTCGAGATTAAACCAGCCTTTCGCCAAGCTGAGCTTTTTCCTGCTCTTAAGAAAGGAGATATCGATATCATCGCTACGGGTTTAAATCAAACGTCACAAGCAGTCAAACGATTTAGACCAGGCCCTGCCTATTATTATGTAAGCCAACAAGTGGTATATAAAAAAGGGCAACTTCGACCACGTGATATCGAACAACTCATTGAATACCAAGCCTCGAAAGACGACGAGTCAGACGAAGATACAAATGCAGGCGCTCAAACATTAAAGATCGTTGAACAATCGCAATATGTTCCGACCCTAACAGCGTTAAAGAAGCAGTATCCAGAACTTCAGTTTGAAATTGTTGGTGATGCTGACACGAGAGACTTACTCAAATACGTATCGAAGGGTGAGTTACGTTTTACTGTGACTGATTCGGTGGAACTTTCCCTAGCTCAACGCCTTTACCCCGATCTTGCGCTCGCGTTCGAACTTACAGAAGATCAACCTGTGTCTTGGTTTACTCGACGTTCTGAAGACGAAAGCTTGTATGCAATGCTGATAGAGTTTTTCGGTAACATCAAACAATCAGGAGAACTGTCCACCCTCGAAGAAAAGTACATTGGTCATATTGAAGCATTTGACTACGTTGATACTCGCGCATTCATTCGAGCTCTGGATGACAAATTGCCTAAATGGGCACCTTTATTCCAAAAATACAGCGAAGAGTTCGACTGGCGATTAATTGCAGCATTGGCTTATCAAGAGTCACATTGGAAACCAACAGCAAAATCGCCAACGGGTGTTAGGGGGATGATGATGCTTACTCTGCCAACAGCGAAAAGCGTCGGGGTAACAAACCGTTTAGACCCTGAGCAATCTGTTCGTGGTGGTGTCGAGTACTTACGTCGCATTGTAGGTCGCGTGCCTGATAGCATCAACGAGCATGAAAAAATATGGTTTGCGTTAGCTTCATACAATATTGGTTACGGCCACATGATGGACGCACGACGACTCACCAAAGCACAAGGTGGCGATCCGAACGCTTGGGCCGATGTAAAAGATAGGCTGCCTTTACTGCGTCAGAAGCGCTATTACAGCCAAACTCGCTATGGGTACGCCAGAGGCGATGAAGCGCGTAATTACGTAGAAAATATTCGACGTTACTACCAATCCATCATTGGTCATGTCAGCCAACAGCCAGCGATTGATGAGAATAGCGATGACTTGCAAGTGATTCCGCCGCTCAACCCCGACATTTTGATATCGGGCGCAGTAGAGACCGTCGTAGAACAAGTCTCTGGCGCTTCTGACGTCACGGTTGAAGAAGACACCGAACAAGAAAGCATTGAAGAATAAACCCGCGGTAAACTAGAAAATGACGAGCCTATGAAGCTCGTCATTTTTGTTGAGTCCTAACGAAAACTTATCTAGACTCCAATATTCTGAGTGACACCAACCACACTCAACCATTCCTTTGGTTGGTCGCCTTTTCTTCATCGTTAGTAAAACTGATTGCTTTGTAACAGATTACTTTACAACCACATGGTTTAGCTCACTTGATGAAGCGGCGCTTTCGGCTACACTCTGCCGAAATAACGTCACTCCTATTATTAAGCATCGTATTGAAATTGTTTGCTGGCTCTGTGCAATGCAGAAGTCAAATGAAGAACGTTTAAACCATACAATGTTTAGTGCGATTATCGAGCCTATTGCCAAGCATCGATGAGCCGCGCTTTACTGGTATAAGTCTTGTCTGCAGGAGGTTTTGAATATGAGAAGACGTAGAGTGCAGTCAAAGCGTTTAAATAACACAGTAGCTGCTATCCGACGTAAACGTAAACTGACATGTATGAAAAAGAAAGTAAGTTCACGTAATCGTGTTTTTGTACATTTAGTCAATCACTAGTGCGTCCAAACAAACATCTACCACGTTGTAGGTGTTTGCTAGCCCTCACTACTCCCACTACCTTGCTCGCTCTCTCGATTTTCTAATGCTTTTTGTGCTTGCTTCTTCGCTTTAATTTCCTTTCGGCGACGCTTAAAAAACGCTTGTAGCTGAGTGCGGCACTCATCTTCTAGCAGCCCCTTTTCAACTAAGGCGTAATGGTAAGCGGCTTGGCTTTCAAACAAATTAAGCACTGTTCCTGCAGCTCCAGCTTTTAAATCTGGCGCTCCAAAAACAACCCGCTTAACGCGGCTATGCAATAAGGCTCCGGCACACATTGGGCATGGCTCAAGTGTTACATATAACGTCGTATCCAGAAGGCGGTAATTTTCTAGCTTTTGGCCTGCTTTACGCAGCGTTTGGATCTCAGCATGTGCGGTAGCGTCATTAGTACCAATAGAGCGATTCCACCCCTCAGCGATAATTTCACCATCTTTGACAAGCACTGCGCCAACAGGTACTTCCCCCTCAGCTTCTGCTTGCTCAGCAAGCTCCATCGCTCTGCGCATAAACAATTCATCTTGAGGGGTAAACGGATGGTTAGACAAAGGAGGCTCCAAAGAAACAAAAATGATTGAAGTCGGGAATTTTATCACCAACTTCGGCTTCACTACAGCGACACATCACGGGACAAAGTCTGCAACTCCAAAAAACTAGTTACAAGACCTATCGATGTTCGTTTTACGAGAACAAAAAAGCGCAGATCGAAGACCTGCGCTTTTTGGCTGCCAATTAGCGGCTTTCACACCCTAAACGTTTTTACATTGTGTAAGTGTAAGGAGCTTGAATGCCTAGCGGGATACCTACCATCCAATAAGCAACTAGGAAGATAGACCAACCGATCAGCATTGCGATCGAGAATGGCATCATTAGTGACGCAAGCGTACCGATACCAGCCGACTTCACATAACGCTGACAGTAAACCACTACAAGAGGGAAAAATACCATTAGAGGCGAAATGATGTTCGATACAGAGTCACCCACACGGTAAGCCGCTTGAGACAGCTCAGGCGAGATACCAACCGCCATTAGCATTGGCACTAAGATTGGACCAATTAAAGCCCATTTTGCCGATGCCGAACCAATAAGTAGGTTTACAGACGCGGTTAGAAGGATCATACCGATGATGGTCACTTCACCTGGTAGGTTCATCGCTTTTAAGCCTTCTGCGCCATACAACGCTAGCATCGTACCGATGTTTGACTGAGCAAATGCAGATAGGAACTGAGCACAGAAGAACGACATAACAATGTATGCGCCCATGGTTGACATAGTATCAGCCATCGCTTTGATAATGTCGTTGCTGGTCTTGAACGTTCCAGACACTTTACCGTAAACGTAACCAGGAATGATAAACAGAATAAAGATCAACGGCACGATAGACTTCATTATCGGTGCTGAGAAGGCAGTAATTTCACCTTCAGGCGAGCGAAGTGCTGATGTTTCTGGAATTAACGCTGCAACAAGTAAAGCAATACCCGCCATCATTGCCCAACCTGCATAACGGAATGCTTTTGATTCCAGTTCAGTAAATGAACCTAGGTTTGGCGCGGTTTCCGCATCATCATCAATTGGCATTTTTGATAAACGAGGCTCGATGATTTTCTCTGTCACGTACCAACCAATCCCCACAATAATGATAGAGGATAGGCCAGTGAAGAAGATGTTCGCTAATGGGTTAACCACATATTCAGGATCAAGAACCTGCGCCGCAGTTTGCGTAAAGCCAGCCAATAGCGGATCGATACCTGAAGGGATAAAGTTTGCAGAGAAGCCACCAGATACACCTGCAAATGCTGCCGCAATACCTGCTAAAGGGTGACGACCTGCCGCATGGAAGATAATACCGCCAAGAGGAATAACCAGAACATAGCCTGCATCTGCCGCAGTATGCGACACAATAGCAACCAAAATCAGCATTGGAGTAAGAAGCTTAGCTGGCGTGAAGTTCAGCATCTTCTTAAGACCCGTCGTAATAAAACCCGAAGAATCTGCAACACCCACACCTAGCATTGCGACAAGTACGATACCCAGTGGCGCAAAGCCAGTAAACGTCGTCACCATGTTAGCAAGGAAACTTGCTAGCGCTTCGCCCGTAAGTAAGTTGGTGATAGTAAGAGCTTCGCCCGTTCGAGGGTTTGGAAGATCGAATGATACATTCGACAAAAGTGCTGACGCCGCCCAAGTAATGATCAATGCCCAGAAGAACAAAATCGCAGGATCAGGGATTTTGTTACCTGTCCTCTCGATAAAGTTTAAAAAGCGCTCCATCCCGCTCGGCTTCGATGATGGTGCTTTATTTACAGCTTGGTTACTCATGGTAACTCCATAGTGAATGATGTTGGTACCAAGGCCTATTTGAATAATTATAACGGCCTACTATCCAACGAGTATTCTAGTAAACACTAATGGAGAAAGCACAATGTTCTAGATTTTTTTTCATAATTGGAGACATATTTTGCAAAAAAACAAAACCAAAGATACAAGCCTGAAACATTATGGAAAAATCAACATATACATTTAGTAAACGAGCTGGCAAAAACAGAGGTTGCATAGAGCGATGAATAGATAGTTTTAAGAAAAGAAACTATACGTGATGAGAAGCAAGAAATAATTCTCTTCAATATAAAAAGGGCAACGCGGACAGTGAACACCTTATCCAGAACTCCAATCGGTTTTGATTGAATCGGCGTAAAACAGGAACCTAGACTATTTAATCAAATTCGCTATGTTTAGAGATCATGGTTTTCAGCTCTACCGATTGTATTTTACCGTGGCGATCTTGCCATAGAGCTTCCATATGTATCGTTTTAAGTGCGCCCGACAGAGTTGCCGTTGGCACAGACCAAGATAAAGTATACAAGGGGTGCGTAGTATCTTCCCCAGAGACAATATTTGTATCAAAATTAGCGGCGGGCATCGAGGGGACTGCAGAAATAGCCCCACGCGTACGAAACCACTCTAATTTCTGCTCAGCAAGATTTAGCGCTTCAATGCTATGCATCGCGTAATCTGCCCGCAGCTCAATGTAAGCTTGCAACTTAACCAATCCAAGAGCACCGACACCAATTAAAATAAAAGAAATCATTATTTCAATTAAACTAAAACCATGTTGTTTACTTGGCATTCCAACTTCCCTCTTGCCAACGAACATCATTTCTCCTTGTTGTAGGTCTTTTGCTGGAATCAAATAGTAACTCCATTGAGCCCGCAATTGAGGTTTTTAACCCATCAGTATCAAAACCATAACCACCCGTTGCGTGAAATGCCCCTGCATCAACATAAACAGTTTGTGTAAGATCAGTATATTGTTTACCAATGGTAAAATTAGTCGGTGAGCCATCAGCATTCGAGAACAAACTTTCCCAATAGCTTTTTAACTCATCAGGAGCAAACTGTGGTTTAGTTTTATCGACTAAATGAAAAAGCGAACCCTGAAATGTTGTTGAACCAGTATTGATAAAAATACCATCTTGAATAACTAACGTATATTTCTCATGGTTGCCTTGAAGTGCTAAATTCCCGTGAATGGCGCAGTCACCAGTAATCCAAACCTTATCTACTTCCTTAAAAGCATTTTCGATAGCTGATTTACACTGTGTCGCATTTGACAAATTGATTTTCCCAGCTTTCGGAAATGAAGCTTTGACTTTATCAATGTTTTCCGGTGTTTTTTTGTAATCAAAAAAGGTTTGGAATGGATCGACTTCAGAGTCATAAACAAAATCGCCTTTTAGCTGCGGATCAGAAGTTTCAGGTTTATTAGTTTTCGTAATTGCATTCCCAGCTTTTACTGTAACATTGGTTGTCGTTGCAGCGGTACACCCTCCAGCAGGAGAACCATCATATAAGCTATTCGCTCTTATTGATGCAGTGTTATATTTTGATCCTGTGCTTCCGCCTTCCATGGTATAACTATACCGATAAGTCAGTGATATGCATTCATACAGATTGTCAGAATTAAGATCACCTTTCGCATCTGGATGAACCTTTAAATCACCATAAGTAGTTAACTTGGATGTGGTTTGTATCGCTCCTTTTCCACGATTACTTAGTGTACTGAAAGTTTTATTGAGCTGGGCCCAACCATTGTGAGATATAGAATTAATACGATAGACTCCTGCCCCTATATCAGTAACGTTCAGCTGGCTAAGGTTTAATTCCCTCTTACATAAGGTATTTAAATTATTGTGATTAATTGGGATGAGCTCGTTCACTATGGATACATCATCTGTGACATAAGCAAATAGACACTCAAGCCCCCCTTCCGCTTCCCAGTGCTGTTGCCGAGAACTAACTTCATTCTGCGCACGCTTAATTTGATAAAATAGATTCTTATATGACCCTAACGTCACAACCAAAGCGACAGAGAGCAGTATGGAAGTAATAAGTAACGTGGCCACTCCTTGTTGATGCTTACGTATCATTGCCAATTCCTTTGCTGAACTTGTAATAAAATGGCGTGAGAAATTGCCGGATCATTTTTTAATTCAGCGGCCATTGAAATAGAAATAAACGCACTCTCTATTGACGAACCTGATAGTAATGTTCGACTAACACCAAATTGAGTTACTTTAATTTGCTTAGGATCAAAAAGATCAAAACATCCACTAGCAGCAGACACGACACTTAAAGGTGATGGTGAATCATCCTGGCAATATTCCAACATATTATCCTTTAACCGATATATCGTATTACTCACAGAGCTTGCTGTGTTTCGATAAACATAACCGATTTTTTCGGATTGTTGATATAGAACGCTAGGAGAACCGGAAAGCATCATTGATTTTGTCGTAATACCATCAAACCCTGCTCGCTGAATATCCTCTTTCACTTGTTGAATTACACTACTCATCTGCTGAAGTAGCATTATTTCCTTGCTTCGCTGCACAGCTGTTTTTTGGTTAGAAAGAAACACTGCGCCAACAATGCCCAAAGCGACAAGTCCTAACAACGCAGCAATCATAAACTCAACAAGTGTACTACCCTGCTGTTTAGCATTGTTCAAAGCCATATTTTGCCTTATTCATAGCGCACACTTTTACTCGCCCTGCTCCGTTATGAACAGTTACTTTTATCGGACTGGTATCCGCTTGAGATTTCTTCAGGTGAATACTTCCCGCATTTTTGGGATTCCCCATAACACGATCAAACTTGACGCTAGTTATATTACTCGACACCACCAGACCCCGATATAGATGACCTTGCAGCTCAGCAACAGTATTCATTGAAGTAATGTCAGTGACATTCGATACACTCGAGAGTGTGAGCTTCCAGCTTCCGGTGGATGAAGGCAAGCCTTGAATATGAACCCAAAAATCTTGATTTCTCATCACCGATTCCGATTTCGCTTGGATCAAAAAACCCTGTAATTCGTTGGCTAAATTCACTATTTTCATGTGTTGGCTAACTTTTGAAAAACTTGGGGCGACAAAAAGTAGTAGTACTGACAAGACAGCAACAGTAATAAGAAGCTCCAACAACGTAAACCCGCGAGGCATTTCCCAAATTCCTATGTAAACGGCAAAAGGGCCGTAATTCATCTTGCACAGATGCTATCACCTGCCAAAAATAGGCGGAAAAGTGAAAAGGAAACTACTCGTGATGATTCGAATTTCTCGTTGTAACGGCTACAAAAAAGGATTGAGAGGGATGACATTGATCGAATTACTGGTAGCTGTAGTGATTGTCGGGATCATTGCGGCTGTCGCCTACCCTTCTTACACCAATCATGTGCTCAAGTCTCATAGGACGGTTGCCTTGAGCGATCTTAGTCGAATTCAGCTAGAGCTAGAGACATCTTATGATGGTGGGTACGACTGGAGTCATATTATCTCTGGAGGCACATGCACTCTATGTGACTCAGACAAAAATAGATTTTCTTTCAATATTGCGAGCTCTGCAAGTACGGCCTATACCATTACAGCAACAGCAAAATCGGCTCTGGGACAAGACGACGACGAGTGTTTGACTGGCGCTAAAACGATTACTTTAACGTCAACAAATGTCGAAGAACCAAGTGATTGCTGGAATTAGAAGAACACCGAGATGCAAAAAGGCCTGCATTTTAGCAGGCCTTTGTATTTGTGCTTTTCACTAAAGTCTTAGCTGGTTAAATCATCAAAGAACTTTTTCACACCGTTGAAAAAGCCTTCTGATTTAGGCTTGTGCTTTGTCGCCGCTTCACCACCACAAGATTCTTCAAACTCTTTGAGCAGTTCTTTTTGGCGTGAGCTTAGATTTACTGGTGTTTCGACAACCAACTTAACAATCAAGTCACCGATACCGCCACCGCGAACGCCTTTCACACCTTTACCACGCATGCGGAACATACGACCTGTTTGCGTTTCTGAAGGTACTTTTAGGCTTACGCGACCATCTAGAGTTGGTACTTCAACTTCACCACCTAGAGCTGCCATCGCAAAGCTTACTGGCACTTCACAGTATAGGTTGTTGCCATCACGCTCGAAGATATGGTGCTCTTTCACGTGCACTTGTACATACAAGTCGCCAGCAGGCGCCCCCATTTCTCCCGCTTCACCTTCGCCAGATAGGCGAATACGATCGCCAGTATCAACACCTGCCGGGATCTTAACGTTAAGTGTTTTTGTTTTCTGCTTACGACCTTGACCATGACACTCATTACAAGGGTCTTTAATGATTTTACCTTTGCCGTGACAGGTAGGACAGGTTTGTTGCACTGCGAAGAAGCCCTGGCGCATCTGTACTTGACCATGACCATGACAGGTACCACATGTTTCAGCAGATGAACCTTTCTTCGCGCCACTACCATCACAGGTATCACAGTGTACTAGTGTCGGTACTTCGATCTCTTTCGTTACACCACGAACCGCTTCTTCTAGCGTCAATTCCATGTTGTAACGTAGGTCAGCACCTCGCTGGGCACGGTGGCCACCACCGCCACGACGACCACCACCAAAGATGTCACCGAATACATCGCCAAAGATGTCGCCGAAATCAGCACCGCCGCCGCCAAAGCCGCCGCCACCGAAACCACCGCCGCCTTGTTCAAAAGCTGCATGACCGTATTGGTCGTACGCCGCTTTCTTTTGAGGGTCGGTCAGAACTTCGTACGCTTCTTTTACTTCTTTAAACTTGTCCGCCGCAGAATCATCACCCTGGTTTCGGTCTGGGTGGAATTTCATCGCTAGACGCTTATACGCCTTTTTGATATCGCGCTCTGAGGCATCACGGCTTACGCCTAATACTTCGTAAAAATCACGTTTTGACATGTTCTTCGTCACCAGTTAATTACTACAAACGGCATCGATTCACCGCTTGGTGTTTGTATCGTTCTAGGTAAGTGCACTTGTCTGCAACATACTTAACTAGAAAGACAGCGTTTACAAACAGACGGGCGTAAGAGTTGCCCCAAACGCCCGCACACGAAGTCTTATCGACCCCAGATGGCTATGCAGCCATCTGGTTAAGAAATATTATTTCTTGTCGTCTTTAACTTCTTCGAACTCAGCATCTACAACGTCGTCTTCTTTAGACTGTGCACCTGCGTCAGCACCTTGTGCTTGCTGCGCTTGAGCTTGTTGTTGAGCGATTTCCATCAGCTTTTGAGAAGCGGTCATTAGTGCTTGAACTTTAGCATCGATAGCTTCTTTGTCTTCGCCTTTACGTGCTGTTTCTAGCTCAGAAATTGCTGCTTCAATCTTCTCTTTCTCTTCTGCAGGTAGCGCTTCACCAGCTTCTTCTACTTGCTTACGAGTACCGTGAATCATTTGGTCAGCTTGGTTACGTGCAGTCGCTAGCTCTTCGAACTTCTTGTCCGCTTCTTTGTTAGCTTCTGCTTCTTGAACCATTTTCTCGATGTCTTCATCGCTTAGACCGCCAGAAGCTTGGATAGTGATCTTCTGCTCTTTACCAGTCTGCTTGTCTTTCGCAGACACGTGTAGGATACCATCCGCATCAAGGTCAAACGTAACCTCGATTTGTGGCATACCACGTGGTGCAGGCTGGATGCCTTCTAGGTTAAATTGGCCTAGAGACTTGTTGTACATCGCTTGCTTACGCTCACCTTGTAGAACGTGAATAGTTACCGCGCTCTGGTTGTCTTCCGCTGTAGAGAAAACTTGGTTCGCTTTAGTTGGGATAGTTGTGTTCTTCTCAACTAACTTAGTCATCACGCCACCCATTGTCTCGATACCTAGAGACAGTGGAGTTACGTCTAGTAGTAGTACGTCTTTAACGTCACCAGCAAGTACACCACCTTGAACTGCAGCACCCATTGCTACTGCTTCGTCAGGGTTTACGTCACGGCGCGCTTCTTTACCAAAGAACTCAGCAACTTTCGCTTGAACCATTGGCATACGAGTCTGACCACCAACTAGGATTACGTCAGTGATGTCGTTTACTGATAGGTCAGCATCAGCTAAAGCTACTTTTAATGGCTCAAGAGAGCGTTGTACTAGGTCTTCAACTAGAGATTCTAGTTTTGCACGAGTCACTTTAATGTTCATGTGCTTAGGACCAGTTGCATCTGCAGTAACGTAAGGTAGGTTTACGTCTGTTTGAGAAGTAGAAGAAAGCTCGATTTTCGCTTTCTCTGCTGCTTCTTTAACACGCTGCATTGCTAGTGGGTCGTTCTTAAGGTTGATGCCTTGCTCTTTGTTGAACTCATCAACCAAGTAGTTGATTAGACGGTTATCAAAGTCTTCACCACCTAGGTGAGTATCACCGTTAGTTGCTAAAACTTCGAATGTTTTCTCGCCTTCAACTTCATCAATTTCGATGATTGAAATATCGAATGTACCACCACCAAGGTCGTATACCGCGATAGTGCGATCGCCGCCTTTCTTATCTAGACCGTAAGCTAGTGCAGCTGCCGTTGGTTCGTTGATGATACGTTTAACTTCTAGACCTGCGATACGGCCAGCATCTTTTGTCGCTTGACGCTGAGCATCGTTAAAGTAAGCAGGTACTGTGATAACTGCGCCAGTTACTTCCTCACCAAGGAAGTCTTCAGCAGTTTTCTTCATTTTCTTAAGAACTTCAGCAGAAACCTGAGGAGCTGCCATTTTTTGGCCTTTCGCTTCTACCCAAGCATCACCGTTGTCAGCCTTAACGATTTTGTAAGGCATGATTTCGATGTCACGCTGAACTTCTTCGTCTTCAAAACGACGACCGATTAGACGCTTAATTGCAAATAGCGTGTTTTCTGGGTTAGTTACTGCTTGACGTTTCGCTGGTTGACCTACTAGCGTCTCACCGTCAGTGTAAGCAATAACCGATGCAGTAGTACGTTCGCCCTCTGCGTTTTCAATTACACGTGGTTTGTCGCCGTCTAATACAGCAACACATGAGTTAGTAGTACCTAAGTCAATACCAATGATTTTACCCATCTGGCTATCTCCGAATAAATTCTATTTTCGTTTGGTTATAACCCCAATGTGGGGGGAGGAGAATCGGGTTTCAACCCTTGCTCACAAACAAAAATAATCAATGTTTGCTTCTCTATGCCACATAGATAAGGGCGGCAAAATGCTTTTCAAGGGCAGAATTAAAAAAAAGCGTCTTTTTTCGAAATTTATGTGTTTCTTTCTGATTAGTTGGGAACTCGTCACACTGCTGTAGCGCAACAAAACGTCATTTCCCCAGATAAATTTATTTATGTCCGACTCTTCCTAAATAAAAAACGAGCTCATAAGAGCTCGCTTCAATATTAGGGTTAAAATAAATTATTCAAGGTATTAGGCGTTCGCTTGAGCAGGCTCAGCATCAACACCTTCTTCTTTACCTATCTCACCTTCTGTTTTTGCAACAATGGTGTTCACTGCCGTGTCGCCGACAACGTTAGATGATGTACAGAACATATCATTTATACGGTCGACCGCTGCAATGATTGCTAAACCTTCAGGTGGTAAACCTAGTTGGTGAAGCAAAACGCCTACCATTACCACGCCGCCCCCAGGAACGCCGCCAGCACCAATAGATAACAGAAGAATAGTTAAGCCAAGTGTGAAGATGTCTGCGGTGTTAATTGGCTGGCCAAAAGCGTTCGCAACAAACATCGTTGCTAGAGCAATATAGATAGACACACCAGACATATTCATCGTTGCGCCCAGTGGTACACCGAAGCCAGCAACCGATTTAGAGACCTGAAGCTTTTCTGTCAGTGTGCGCATCGTTACCGGGATAGTCGCGTTTGAGCTCGCGGTAGATAGAGAGAAAAGAATCTGCTCACGAGTTGCACGTAGGAAAGTCTTTGGAGAAGTTCCTGTCGCAATACTCACTGCCATTGGGTAGAAGAAGAAGATCCAGAACACCAACATCGCAACCACCAAAGCCACGTAACCGGCAACGGACATTAATGTATTGGCGTTTAGCGTTGCACCTAGTTGAATCATTAGTGCGAACACACCATATGGTGCAAGACTCATCACTAATCCAACCAATTTCATCATGATTTCATTTGCCATTTTGAATGTGCGAATAGCTGGGCCACCACGAGAATCCAAAGCTTGAATTGCAAGCCCCGTCAAAATTGCCATAAAGATGATTTGCAGCATGTCGCCGCTAGCAAACGCTTGTACAGGATTGCTAGGAACAATGTTAACAACTAAAGAGAAAATGTCCGGCGTCTCTGTCGTTGTCAGCTGTACAGCCTCAGATACCGTTCCTGCTAGATTAGCGCCCGCTCCTGGCTGGAAGATCAAGCCAACAGTCAAAGCCGCCGTAATCGCAATGATGGTGTTAAGAATGTAAAGGGTAAAAGTTTTTCCACCAAGACGACCAAATGCACTGATGTCTTTCAAGTCAACAATGCCGCATACGATTGAAACGTAAACTAAAGGAACAACAAGCAATTTGATCAGTGAGACGAACATGCCGCCAACACCTTCTGCTGCTCCAAGTAGGTATGTATCAAAAATCGCAATACCGCTAAATAAGTACTGAATTGCTGTCCCCAGCACAAGGCCGGCAAACAAGCCTATAAAAATCTTACTAGAAAGCGATTTATCCATTATAAATCTCCGATATGTTGTGTTTACTATTTACATTTTTGTAGTTATATATACTTACTTTTAAAGCATTAGTCGCAAATCATACACACCGAAGTTACAAAATAAAGTGATAATTTACATTTTTGTTAACGACATTGTTTTAGAAAAAATGACTATATTTACATTCCTATGCAGAACAAATATTCACACAACGAATGATTACAATCACTTATAGCCCTTTCCGTTAATAAACACGCAGCGAGATGAGAGAAAATCTCCTATAGGAAAATAATTAACCAATAGGAAAAAATATGAAGGGGATCAAATTTTCATTTATCGATATACAACGAAGTTCGATGCAGTCATTTATGTTTAAAACAAAAAAGCGCCCATCAAAAATGATGGGCGCTTTTATATTTAAAAAACAGGTAGTTAAAGTTACTTAGCAACCATTACCATTGCCGGACGAATCACACGGCCGTTTAGTTCGTAACCTTTTTGCATAACAAACATAACAGTGTTTGATTCATGATCAGGGCTCTCCTGAATCGACATCGCTTGATGGAACTCTGGATTGAATGCTTCACCTTCAGGGTTGATTGCTTTCAAGCCAAATTTCGCTACAACGTCTACAAACGTTTTATGTGTTAGTTCAACGCCTTCTAGGAACGGCTTCACAGTTTCATTCTCTGTATCTGCCGCTTGAATTGCACGCTCTAGGTTATCAATAACAGGAAGCAGCTCTTCTGCAAACTTGTTCAACGCAAACTTACGTGCTTTATCGATCTCTTGCTCAGTGCGACGACGCATGTTTTCTACTTCAGCTTTAGAACGCAACACCGCATCTTGTTGCTCTTTTACTTTTGCCTCGCTAGACAATAGTGCCGCTTCTAGTTGAGCAATCTTAGCGTCTGTCTCATCACCAAGCTCTTCAAGCTCAGCTTCAACTTCTTGTGCTTCAGCTTCTACTTTTTCAGCCTCTTCGATGATTTGATCAAGCTCTTCTTCTGTAACTTTGTTTTCTTCGTTGCTCATGATATCTCCAGAATTCAACATAATGCCCTTAAAGCCATGCGCGTTTTTGCGGGCTTTAACCACATAAAAATTCGCATATTTAGGTGACTTGCCATTATTATGGGGATGAAGATTCCTGATTCAAGCCTCTTTAATGCGGAAATGCTATGAAAAATCCATGTAACGTGATCGCGATTATCGGAAAACCAAGAGATCAACAAGCAATTCAAACTCATAAAGAGTTGTACCAATGGTTGACCTCTGAGGGCTATAAAGTATTCATTGACGATCGCCTTGCCGCAATACTGGATGATATCCCACAGAGTCAGTTTGCTAGCTTAGTTGAACTAGGAAAAAATGCCGATCTAGCCATTGTGGTTGGTGGCGATGGCAACATGCTAGGTGCAGCAAGAATTTTATCCCGATTTGATGTACCAGTTATAGGCGTGAACCGTGGAAATCTGGGCTTCTTAACTGACTTGAACCCAGACGACTTCCAAGCGTCTCTGCAAGCGGTACTCGACGGTGAGTATATTGAAGAGGAGCGTTTTCTTTTAGAGGCGGAAGTACACCGCCACGGACAAATAAAGAGTCATAACGCTGCGCTAAACGAAGCCGTACTTCACCCAGGGCAAATTGCCCATATGATTGAATTTGAAGTGTACATAGATGAAAGCTTCGCCTTCTCTTTACGGGCCGACGGTTTGATTGTCTCCACTCCGACTGGCTCGACGGCATATTCACTTTCTGGCGGCGGCCCAATTCTTTCTCCTAGCTTGAATGCCATTTCACTCGTGCCAATGTTCCCGCATACATTGTCGAGTCGACCTTTGGTGGTTGATGGAAAACGTCGAATTAAATTGGTGGTATCACCAGAAAACCGTGGAACACAAGAAGTTAGCTGTGATGGACAAGTCTCACTTCCAGTTACCCCTGGCGACGAAATTCACATCTATCAAAGTCCAAATGTACTAAAGCTCATCCATCCAAAAGACTACAGCTACTATCACGTCTTACGGAATAAGCTTGGCTGGTCTAGTAAATTGTTCTAACACTTGTTACTCAGGGTAATAACTTCAATAAAAAAGCCAGCAGCTCAATTGCTACTGGCTTTTGGCTTTCTTAGACAAGAAATAGACACAAAGTAGTGAGGCGACACGATATTTGTCATCATTAAAGAGAAGCTTATAAATTTTGATCCTGTGGGCAAACTTTACACAAAAGATAGAAAAGCAAATTCAATGATCTATGTCCGGTGATATTCTCACCATGAATAGAGTATTAACTCTATTTCATACAATCAATAAAGGACATATTATGAAGAAAACCATCATTCTGTCTGTTCTCAGTACATTAGCACTTATTGGCTGCCAATCAGAGGAAACGCAAGTCAACAGTGTGTCCAATGCAAAAGCGGAAGATATCACTAAGACGAAACGGGCCCTAGCTCAACAATTGAGTGAGAATTATGCTGCCATTGAACCCATGCTGAGAAGAGATATTACTCCGCAACAGACTAACGTGTCTGTATCAGCATTTGTTAAGCAAAACCCTAACTCAGAGTTCAGCCGCCAGCTTGTACAAGCTGACACTCAAATTCGTAGCTGGAAAGGTATTTCTGAATACTCTGATCAGTTGTTAGAAGTTCGCTTGGCAAATGAAGCCATGATAACAGCATGGCAAAGTGGCGAGGTCGAGCCATTATTTGCATTTGAACCAAGTGGTGATGATGAGAATTGGCAATACATCGAAGCATTTGATGTTTATGGCAACATCCATCAACTCGATGTTTACCAGCTCCCTGAGGTACCTGTACTTGTCGTTGATAACAATAGCTCTGCAGAGCTAAAAGCAGGCTTGCAAGCTATGCAAGCTGAGATGAAAAAACTCGGTCAACCAGCTTTAGTTCAACCATATATTGCTGATGAACAACGCCAAAATACACCGCTATTGTCAAGTAGCACAGTGGGCGAAGCGGCTCCAATTCAAACCACGCAGTTGAAAAAGATCCGTCTAGCCGATGACAAAGAACCTTGGATCTCTGGCAAGGCAGAAATCTACGCTATCGTAACGGGCGTCAATCCAAGTCGTGATGAACCTACTCTCGATTTGGTGGAGCTTCCATACTTAGACTACGATAACCAAGATTACTATCCAAATCAGATCATTATTCACTGGTCTCGTTACCGCTGGGGTGCGGCAGACATTGTGCTCATGGAGCAAGATGACGGCACAGACTATAAACAATTGGCAAAACTCCTTGTTCAAGTTGCCGAAGAAGTATTGAAAGCGATTCCAGATCCAGAAGTTCAGGCTTACGCGATTATTCCGCAAATCACGAACAAGATCATCGACACTATCCCCGATGGTGTACTCACGAATGATGATGACTTCGTCGACGTTTACTACACTCTAATGCAAGATACTTCATACGTAGATCACCCAGGTGCAGGTGTGAATGCAGTCGTCACACTAGAACCACTAACGATTAACCCAACTCGTCCGTAACCTGTTCAATTTTAATGAGTCGTTGTAATCACATCGGCTCATTTTTCCCACTTCATCACAAAAAAACAGCCTACAAAGAAAATTTTCCCTACCTGACTTTACTGTATAAAGAAACAGTATATACTGTTCCCTTATACAGTATTGTTCAGTTATACAGGTAAATAAAATGCTGGCTCATCTAAGTGTTAATAATTTTGCGATTGTTAAGTCTTTACAACTCGAGCTTTCTAAGGGCATGACCACCATTACAGGTGAAACAGGCGCGGGTAAATCCATTGCTATCGATGCTTTAGGGCTCTGCTTAGGCGGACGAGCCGATGCCGGCATGGTGCGACAAGGTGAAGAGAAAACCGAAGTTAGCGCCGCTTTTTTATTGGACAACAACTTACATGCAACACGTTGGTTAGAAGATAACGATCTGCTAGATGGCAGTGAGTGTATTTTGCGTCGTATTATCACAAAAGAAGGCCGCTCAAGAGCCTTCATTAATGGCAGCCCTGTTCCACTATCACAACTCAAATCTCTAGGGCAGCTACTTATCAATATCCATGGGCAGCACGCTCATCATCAATTGATGAAAAGTGAGCACCAAATGGCCATGCTCGACCAATATGCTGGGCATTTAAACCTACTAAAAAGCACACGAAGTGCTTACCAGCATTGGCGTCAGGCGGATAATAACCTCAAGCAGCTAAAAGAAAATAGCCAGCAAAACCAGGCGCAAAAACAGTTGCTTGAATACCAAATCAAAGAACTGAATGAGTTATCGCTAGGTGAAGAAGAATTTGCAGAGCTCGAGCAAGAGCATAAACGACTATCCAACAGTGGTGAACTCGCCACTACCTGTCAGCAAGCCATCGAACTTATTTACGAAGGTGAAGAAGTCAATGCGCTTGGTATTTTGCAATCGGCCAATCACTCCCTAATTCAATTAGCCGAATTAGATGAAAAGCTATCTGAGCTACCTAACATGCTGTCAGAAGCGATGATTCAACTTGAAGAAACGAAGAATGAATTACGCAGCTACTTAGATGGCATCGATGTTGATCCAGCTCGTATGGCTTATGTAGAAGAACGTTTTTCTAAAGTGATGTCTGTAGCTCGTAAACACCACGTAATGCCAGAAGAACTCTACCAGCATCATCAAGATCTTCTGGCCCAAGTAGAAGCGTTAGATTGCTCCGATGAACGTTTAGATGAACTTGCTCAAGAAGTAGAACACAAGTACCAAAGCTTTCTAACACAAGCAGAAAAACTGCACAAATCACGCAGCCGTTACGCAAAAGAACTGAACAAACTGATCACACAAAGCATGCACGAATTGAGCATGGAGAAAGCAGTATTCAGTATCGAAGTTAGCAATGACAACACGCACCCATCGCCGCTTGGCATGGACAGCGTGTGCTTCTTAGTATCGACCAACCCGGGACAACCATTGCAACCTATAGCAAAAGTTGCGTCAGGCGGTGAGCTATCACGTATCTCTCTAGCTATCCAAGTGATCACCGCTCAGAAAGTAGATACACCAAGTTTAATCTTCGATGAAGTGGACGTAGGTATTAGTGGCCCAACAGCTGCCGTAGTGGGCAAAATGCTACGCAAGCTTGGCGAATCTACTCAAGTATTGTGTGTCACTCACCTCCCTCAAGTTGCCGGATGCGGCCATCAACAAATGTTTGTTGCTAAGCAAACCAAAGCAGGCCAAACCGAAACCCAAATGCACGCATTAGATGAACAACAACGTGTGGCAGAATTAGCTCGCTTACTTGGTGGTAGTCAAATAACCGACTCAACGTTGGCAAACGCAAAAGAACTGCTTATCGCCGCTTAATAAATCGACAAGGGATGAGATATGGATATCAGAGCAATACACAAAACCAACTGCTTAGATCTCATCCCTATTTTTATTGAGTTAGAACATTACTACTTCAAAGAAAAAGCTTCATCAAAACACGATCTGGTCCATTATCTAAAGAGCCAAGTCTTCTCTGAACATTCTGGTGTTAATATCATTGCGGTTTACGATAATGATGACGTCGTAGGCTTTGCATCTTATACCGTCATGTTCCCTGCCCCAAAACTCTCAGGGCAGATGTACTTAAAAGATCTGTTCGTATCTTCGAAGGTTCGAGGAAAAGGGGTTGGTCTCAAGTTAATGAAGTATCTGGCATCTTTGGCGATCAAGTGTGGATGCCAAAGGTTGGACTGGACAGCTGAAAGTAGTAACCCTAACGCAGGTCAGTTTTACCGCTCAATTGGTGCAACACTAATTCATGAAAAAGAGTATTATCGTTTTTCAGGTGATGCATTACGCGAATTCGCCAAAACCGACTAACGAGTCACTAGGCTTGGCTCACCGCTGAAAGCGTCCATCACCCTACTTCCGATTGAAATTTGCTCTTCGTCACCTAACTAATACGTCATGTGGTGACATTTACCGTCTAATATCGGTGAATAAATGCAACTCAACTCAAAATTCGTTGTCAGATTGTCTACCATACGACGCATAGCTTTTTACATCTGCGTCGAGCTTGTTTATTATCAGCGCAGTATTTTAAAGGTTACTAAGAAATTATTATGCAATTAAAGAAGTGGTTAGTTGCCGTACCATTAGCAATGACATTGCTGACAGGATGTTCGGTATTGGAAAGACTGGTTTATCGTATTGATATCAACCAAGGCAACTATGTAGAACAAAGTGCGGTTGATAAATTAAAGTTTGGGATGACTAAAGCACAGGTTCGCTTCGTATTAGGGTCGCCAATGCTTATTGAAAACGGCTATCCAAACACTTGGTATTACATCTATCATCATACTCCTGGCCATGGCGAACCAGTACAGAAAGATCTGATTGTAAACTTTAATGACCAAGGCACGCTCGCAGACATCAGTGGTGACTTTCCAAAAAGTGACGCATTTTACGAGCAAATTCAGTAAACTGACTTTTGCAAAAAAACCTCCCGTTTGGGAGGTTTTTTATTATATAGAAATCATGTTAGTCAAACTTTGAGTAACTCACATGAGCTATTGGGTTAATATTAATCCTGCTTATTTTTACGTACAGAACTAGGCTTGCCACCGGTGACTGGGTCTGCACTCCCCTCGGTTTTAGCCTGCTCCGCCCGCTTACGGCGAATCTCTTTCGGATCGGCAAGTAACGGACGATAAATCTCTATTCGATCTCGATCTCGAACGGTCGCATCCAACTTCACGTTACGACTAAACACACCCACTTTGTTCTTGGACAAATCAATTTCAGGGTACAACTCCAATACACCGGATTGTCGAATGATATCTTCTACCGTTGCGTGATTATTTACCACTAAGTTAAATACACGCTGTTCATGAGGAAGAGCGTAGACAACCTCAACGTGAATCATATCTGACTCAATACTCATAACACTCGTAGACCTGTTTTGCGCGTTTAGTAAATGCATTTACCATATTACTAGTAAGCTCGTTAAAAATCTTACCGAAGGCCATCTCAATCATTTTACTTGAGAATTCAAACTCAAGCTTTAGTTCCACCTTGCAAGCTTGCTCATCTAACGCGGTAAAAATCCAACCACCACGCAACGTCTTAAACGGGCCATCCACCAAGTTCATCATAATTGCCTGACCGGGGATCAACTCATTTGAAGTCGTAAACGTTTTGCTGATTCCAGCCTTCGCCACATCGACAGAAGCCACCATACCATTCCCCGAAGACTCAATGATTCTAGAGCCCGAGCAACCAGGCAGAAATTCAGGGTATTTAGCAACATCATTAACCAGATTGAACATCTGTTCGGCGCTAAAAGACACAAGCGCAGAACGGCTGACTTGCTTCATACATACTCCTATCGATACATGTACAGATTTAAAGCTACTCGCCAATTTTACTTTTATTCCACGATTGCGCAAATAAAAGGATTTCCTATCCGATATCCAACCCGTATAATGACGCTATTATGGCAAAGAAAAAAACGAAACAAAAAGCGGGTAGCAATACTATCGCGCTGAATAAAAAAGCTCGCCACGAGTATTTCATCGATGATGAAATCGAAGCTGGCTTGGAGCTCCAAGGTTGGGAAGTGAAAGCCCTTCGCCAAGGTAAAGCCAATATTTCTGAAAGTTACGTATTTATGCGTGACGGTGAAGCCTTTGTGAGTGGCATGACAATCACTCCTTTAAATCAGGCATCGACACACGTTGTGGCGAACCCTACACGTGTGCGTAAACTACTAATGAGTCGTCGTGAGCTGGATAACCTATTCGGACGTGTAAACCGTGAAGGTATGACATTAACGGCCCTCTCACTGTACTGGTCTCGCTCTTGGGTGAAACTAAAAATTGGCGTAGCAAAAGGTAAAAAGCTGCACGATAAACGTACGGATCTAAAAGAAAAAGACTGGGCAAGAGAAAAAGCACGCGTAATGAAGAGCGCGCTGCGTTAATCTTGACCACTTAAACGCATAGTACTGGACAGCCAATGCTTTTCTGTTACTATGCGAATATTACCTGGGGCTGATTTAGGATTCGACGGGAATTCAGAAGTCTGAGGTGCATGCCGAGGTGCGGTAGGCCTCGTTAACAAACCGCAAAAAAATAGTCGCAAACGACGAAAACTACGCACTAGCAGCTTAATAACCTGCTAAGAGCTCTCTCGCCCTAGCTTCCGCACGTAAGACGGGGAATAACGAGGGATCAAACCCAAACGCGCTAGCCCGGATTCTCCCGCCTGAGAGATGAACGGCGAATTTTAATTCAGGCTAGTCATTCATTAGCGTGTCGGTTCGCAGGTGGATGGCGAAATTAAAGATCGACTAAGCATGTAGTACCAATGATGAACGGTTTTCGGACGCGGGTTCAACTCCCGCCAGCTCCACCAAACGTTTGGAAAGGGCGGTAAATCACTGATTTACCGCCCTTTTTGTTTTTATAACATTAAAATATTAGCTGTTGGTACTAAAAACAGGTACTGAACATGCGTTATCTAAAAGTTACCAAAAGTGGTATTTGGCATTTCCGATTCCAGATCCCCCCACGCCACCGCCATCTGTTTTCAGGCCTTTCTGAATTAAAAAAATCTTTTGGTTTATGCGAAAAAGAACAAGCGATCATAGATTCACTAAAGCTCGAGCTTAAAATTCGACATGCTATCAAAACTAACACCTCCTATTCTGATAGAATTAAACCAGTACCACTAAATCCTCAGAATCCTCAGAGTCCTCGGGATGGAACTAAAGTAAACCACCCCCTTAGCCCATTTACATGTCTCAATAGATACATAGACTCGAAACGAGGCATCATTAGTGATAAAGCGGTCGAACTAGCTCATGCTAAAATTTCTATCATTTTGTCTCTGTTGAATAAAAAAGAAATTTCGGATATCAGACGATTAGAAGCAGAAGAAGTAAGAAAACTACTTCTTCACTATCCCGTTAACGCAAAGAAAAAGTCTCACTTTAAAGGAAAAAATTGTCTCCAAATTATCGAAGACAACAAACTGCTAAAACTACCTACGCTTAGTATTGAGTCTGTTCGTGATTATATACAGAAAGCGTCATCATTCTTCGAGTGGTGCGTACAGATGGAACTCACTGACCTCAACCCTTTTAAAGGTATGAAATTCAAGAAAACACGTAGTGATAGAGAAGCTAAAAAAGCTTATACCACAGAAGACTTGACCAAGATTTTTAGCACCGAGGTATACACTCTCAAACAATACAAGTATTCCTATTACTATTGGCTACCAATCTTAGGGTGCCTCACGGGAGCACGGCTTAACGAGCTATGTCAGCTTTATAAAGCGGATGTATACAAAATTAAAAATATATGGGTTATACAAATCGACGACAGATATGAAGGACAAAAACTCAAAAATACATCTAGTCGACGAATTGTTCCCATCCACGATACATTGATCGAGTTAGGCTTTATAAATTACATACAGTCTCTTCAGGGCGAGCGTATTTTCCCAGATCTAAAAAACACAAGAGATGGATTTAGTAGTGCTGCTTCTAAGTGGTTTGCTCGAGTGAAGAAGAAATTAGGCTTTGGCAGAGGTCACGATTTCCATTCATTAAGGCATACAGTAGCAACAGAGTTTAAAAAACAGGGGGTATCCTCTGTTGTGGCAGGCGAAATACTAGGCCATGCTCATAACAACATTACGTATGACAGGTACGGAAAACAAATAGATACAGAACAGTTAGCCAAAGCCATAAGTCTGCTCAGCATCCCATTTCAGGAAGTTAAAGAAAAAACATAAAAAAAATAAAATACATTCAATAGCTTACACCAAACCAAGAGCCACGAAACATCTTTTAAATAACTAATTTATGTTATATTTTAGTATATTACGGTAAGAGCCTAAAGAGAGTTAGTTCATTACTATGGATCAAGACACTATTACACTTCAGTTGCACAACTGGCTACAGCGACCGAGTCCTCGTCGTTCCACACATATTCTTGATGACTTACCCATTTCTATCGCTTCTGATATCGGTACTCGTAGAGAAGAGAATCAAGATAGAGCTGTGCTTTTACGTGCCCAAGTCAGCAAGGCGAAGGCATTCGTAGTCGGAGTACTTTGCGATGGTATGGGTGGAATGTCCGACGGTTCTAAATGTGCTTCATTGGCTATCTCCGTTTTTTTGTCTAGCTGCATAAGAAATAGATCGATGAATATAGAAGATCGGATCAAAAAAGCTGTCTTAGAGGCTGATAAGGCAGTTTATGCACAATACCAAGGAAACGGTGGCTCTACTCTTTCAGCTTTTATATTTGACAGCGATGGAAACTCTATCAGTATTAATGTTGGCGATAGCCGAATTTATTGCCAACTAAAAAATGGAAAGTTTGAACAATTATCTGTTGACGATACGATTGCGGGACAATTAAAGCAGCAAGAAGTAGCATCTAGTTTCAATAATAACTTAATTCAGTACATTGGTATGGGTAGTGATATCGAGCCTCATATTATCAAACTGCCAAATACATCTAATATACAAAAGCTATTGCTCACAAGCGATGGAGTACATTATATACCATCTCAGACTCTATCCTCTCTCGTATCACAGAACATTAGCCCAATAGAGTTATCAAAGAGACTTATAGACGTGTCTAATTGGTGTGGAGGGCATGACAACGCTACGGCTCTCGTGACTATAGAGCCATCAACATTATTCCATTTCGGAAAGAACACCCCTACAGGCACATTACACCTTTGTGACTACAATAGTGATGTTTTTTTGATTGGGATTGAGAAAGCTCAACCGACTGAAGTGCCAGATATAAATGCAAAACATAACCTCCAAAACCTTTCACCTTCAGAAGTAGAGGGAGAGCATCTTAACAAAGAGGTTGTTCCTGAAAAAGCTAATTCAGAGCCGCAGCCTGATGGTTTGGAGAATAAAAGTGAGAAGAAAAAAGCCCCTCGAAAAAGAGCAAACTCGAAAGCGAAAAAAACTGATGATGATAATGCAGATGCTTCAGATGATGAGCAAAAGCCACAGCTAAGGATGGATTTTGATGACTAGCCATATGTCAAGGTACATACCATTAGAAGACTCAGCGAGCGGAGGCTTCAGTGATGTCCATTTTTATAACGATTCTATCTTAAAAAGAAAGGTAGCAATAAAGTATATAAAAGATGAATCGGACTCTCACCGTTTAAAAGATGAAATAGATGCTTTAATGAAGCTTCGTTCCAAGCACGTAGTTCAGATTTACGATATTGTACCCACAGATTCAAGCAGTTTTGGAATTGTAATGGAGTACATCGAGGGAAATGACTTACTTAGTGTTCCTTCAGAGTCACATAGTCCGGATGATATCCTCAAAATTTTATGGCAAATAGCTTCGGGTATAGCTGATATCCACAAAGCAGATGTAATCCATCGAGACATAAAGCCCAACAACATGAAGATTGATGCAGAATCTATTGTTAAGATTTTTGACTTTGGCCTTGCTCGATCAGAAGGTGAGAAAGCAAAAACTGCTGGTTTTAAAGGTACTTTTGGATTCGCAGCTCCGGAGCAATTCTGTTGGCCTGAAGCAACATTTACCTCAGCAGTCGATACATATGCCTTTGGGGCTATTGCACTGTACTTTGCTACTGGTAACTTGCCTAAAGTATTGACTATGTGCCCTCCTCAACCTCTTCCTGATGGTGTATTCAGCAGCACCATGTTCAATAATTATCCTTTGCTTATTCCACTTCTAGAAGCATGCTTTGATCATGATGCTGAGCGTCGTCCAAGCATGGTAAAAATGAGAGACGAAATTGGGAAATACCTGCTAGTAGATAAGCATCAAGCGATAACAGTTTTTAATGGAAAACCTCATATATTGAACTCAGATTCAAGGAAAGCGAGCATAAAATACGAACCTATCGCATCATGCTCGTTACAATACGATGGCTTAGAGTTCAAGATTACGGACGTACAAGGTGAGATCTTCATCAACAACATGTTTATCAGTGAGACGACAGTCTTACAAGGTGCATGTGTTATAGCATTAGGAGACCAAAGTAGAAAAGGTAGCAGAAAATTTGTTACCTTTGACGTATCTAATCCAGAGGTAACACTATGAAAGGCCCACATAAGTCTGGCGACTGTATAGCATCTAGATATCTAATAAAAGAATATGTTGGTGAAGGTGGTATGCAATATGTTTATCTAGCACAAGATCAACTACTGGGTAGAAGTGTTGCCTTAAAAACCCCAAAAAATGATTCTGCGGAAAAACGATTCCAAAGAAGTGCCATTGTATCTGCAAGAGTCAATCACCCAAACGTCGCAAAAACTCTAGATTACATATCGGAGGATGGGCGTAACTATCTAATCGAAGAATTTATCGATGGAGCTGACCTATCTCTAGCCTTAATATCTAGAGTAGATTATTTAGACCCTTTCTTAGTTGCGAGGATTCTTCACCATTTAGCTAAGGGATTAGCTGCATCTCATCATGCAGGCGTTATTCACCGAGATCTTAAACCAACTAACGTAATGATTATTAACGACTTTCAATTAGATAGCATCAAGATTACGGATTTTGGTATTGCAAAAATGGCAGAAGAGGAAATTGTTGAGGCAGTTGAGGGTGGTGAGGATGCTACAAATGCCTCAGCAACAGCAGTAGGTGCTCTACCTTACATGGCACCAGAAGCCATTGATACACCAAGAGAGATGAGTTTAAAGGCAGATATCTGGTCTTTAGGAGCGATGACTTATGAACTTCTAACAGGTGTAAAACCCTTTGGCTCTGGCCTAAAAGCCGTACAGCACATTGTTACTGGAAAATATGCGGATTTCCCTAGCTTCCTTACAGCAAATCCACAATTTAGTTACTTAACGAGTCAATTAAAAGACATCATTAAAAAGTGTCTTGTTGTAGATCCTGACAAAAGACCTACGGCCGATGAGTTAGTATCACTATGTAGCTCGTTATGCTATCAAGTAAGTCCACGTCATATAGGCAGAATAAAAAACCTTGAATATAATGCTTGGGGATTTATTACTGTTCCTCATAAGAATGATGTTTTTTACCATGTTGAATCTATTTATGGTTCTAAACCAGAAGTAGGTGAAAAGGTATTGTTCTCTAAATACAATGGCGGAGGGGCAGATAGAGCATTGCCTGTACTCCGGTTAAAACAATAAACAAATGCGATACTTCCCTTTAGATATTGTGTAGGGGAAGTATCGAATCAACCAGATTCTTAGAGATAACCCCAATAATCTCACCAGCTCTTCTTTCCACTTCCTGATTAAATTTTTCATCATCTTCTAACGTGATAATGTTATTAACGTGGATATCGTGTAACGTAATGGAACAATTAATAATAAATATTATACGTTCCAATTTTTTTACTAGAATAGTTTTATCTCTAATGTTTGTGTTAGTAACCAACCTAGATTTAACACAATGCTCTAGTACTTTAATATTAGCTTCACTGTATAGTTTTTCCCAATTTTGGTCATGATAAACTGTCTCTGAAAAATTCATTTTATTACTAATAATAATAAAAAATATTTAAAAAAAAAGGGGTGCAGGGGAATCCCCTGCCAAGAATGTAAAATTAAAGCGAAGCGATTTGACCTATCTTGAACTCACCTCAGTAATAATTATTTGCTTTTTCATAAAACAAAAATTTAAACTTAAATAAAATGATTAGAAATTGGACAGTCATAACACAGCCAGTAAAGTGGCAATCAAAAGGATTATTTTTAAGAGAAAGGTATCTAACCTCACAATCTCACCCAAATCATAAAAATACAACCAAAATAATTTCTCTTATTGGGAGTGCAGACACAGTAAGAAAAATATCATTACTTGGAGAAAATTTTAACCTAAACCGAATTATAAAAAAATCGAGAGGAAGACGATTAGAATCATATGCAATGGAATTTTGTTTAACTCTACCAAAAGGATACAGACCTAATGAGGATGAGTGGAAAAAGGTTATTTATGATATATGTCTCCAAGTCAGAAAGCACTGTAAATTAACCAAAGTTGAATTTAATAATTTTTTAAAATGTGTAAGATGTGTAGTTCATCAACAAAATGAAAACATTAAACATGGAACAGGAGATCATGTCCACTTAATTATTCCTAAAGTTGTTTTTGATGGACAAATACGAGTAGTTACTGAACTACAAAAAAAACAGTTCACAAAATTAATAAAACATTCTTACACAACCTCAGTATTAAAACATTTAAATTATAATATTAATGACTATACTCCTCTAGAATTATCTAGAGGAAAAAAATTAGAGGTTTGGAAAGCAAACAAAAACTCTTTATCTAAAGAGTCTCAAGAAAGCAAGAAGTTCATAAAAATATCCAATCAAATTAAAAAGTGGATGATGGCATTTGAAAAAAATGACAGTAAACAAATTAACCGTCAAATGAATCGTCTAAAAAAATCATACAGAGAGTTTTTAAACGAAGAACAAAACAATGTTAATAGAGATATAGTATATAACTCCATACAAAAGATAGAACAACTATCAGGAAAAAGAATAAAATAGGCGATATAATTTAAACGCCGAAACCTCAGAATACTGAGAGTAAATTCTGAGGTTTCGGAGCTTTAACTAAACTCTAATCATGAATGGATATCTCCATTGCATTACGCTTTTTATTAACGATTTTAATTTTTGAATTTTTATCTAACTGCAATTCTTTCAACGTTTCAGTAATTTCTTTAGATGAGTATTTACCACTAAATGCTTTTGTAATTGGAGTTTTTCCAATCGAGTTCAATTTCTTACTTTTTATCTCTCGGTTAATAAATTCTATTATTTTTTTCTTTCTTTCTAATTTATTCTCATTTAATATTGATTGACTATATGATTGATAAATGTATTTTACAGATTTCTCCCAAACATTTACCCAAGCTAATGCTGATTCTAAATGCCCTTTATCTATTACTGTACTTTTATCTAAAGCTGCAAATATCATGGCATACATTGCAGTATATTTAGCACTTCTCGTTAATAGTGCTTTTTCAATTTTGTTTTCTCCTAAGTTTCTCAACTCTTCATACTTTTTGCTATATAAATCTATGTAGCACTCCGAATACTTCATTTCTCTTTCTTCCTCCTTTGTCCAATTTATAATATCTGAAAGCTTCTCCACTAAATAATCAATACTTTTATCTTCAATTTTTGGTGGGAAAGGAATACTCTTAGTTCGCTGATCGTATATAAGAACAAATCTATTAAGAAATCCGTTGTATATATCAATATCATTAACTACATCTCCAAGCTCTTCTTTACTAATATGACCAAACATCCCAACATGAGGCTTTTTGCATTTAATTGGGTTGTATTTAGTATTCGAAGCAACTTCTACCCCATCAAAAAAACCTCTTAAAGTCTGACTTATGTCAGGCTTTTTCTTTGCACTAATAAACATTCTAGATATTTCTTCATCATGTATTAATAACTGATTACCTACTGAATCAACTATTTCATGGTTGTTATTTTTGTCCTCATCTACATCTCTTATTTTGGAAATAACACCTTCAATTGTTGTTATACCTCCCATCAAGTAAGGAGTAACTAATCCCGGATACTTTTCATTTATCCTTTCTCTTATAATGTTAAACTGGCTAGTAGAAAGACCTTTCCCTGCACCTGTATCAGCTACGATAATAGTATTTAACCTAGGAGTCGTTTTAGTCATTGCATATGGTGTCCATAAATATCCACTAGGTATAGATATAGATATTGCAGTTATAATCTCTGAGGCTAATGCCATTTCCAACGCTTCAGATTCACCACATATAATATTTACAAAGTCGGATAGAACCCCATAAAACAATTTACTCCTCAGTTCTTCTGAATGAATATCTTCAACATTAACACCCATTACATCAGCCTCATCTTCAACAACATCATTTTCAATTTCATCAACATAACTGACATGATCGTTTCCTTTTTCGACACTATAATCTATGTCTTCTTTATTTGTATCTTCAATATCACTTTTAGCTGAGTTTGAGAAACTAAGAAATTTTTTTATATTAATCATTGATAACCTTCTTTAAATATCAACACTGTAAGTTTCATTACAACCGTAACAATAATACGAACTTGAAGCATGATAAAACTCCATATCTTCATCGTCCAAATCATCAATATCAAAACTCGGTAATAATTTATATAGAACATCAAAGTTGAATTTAATATCCAAACATAGGTAGTTTTCTTCTTTGCATTTATGACACACATCATATTCAATTTCTTTCTTTATCATAAGAATCCTCAACTTAATATATTTATATTTCTATTTTTATTTAAAAGTTAAATGCTTTGAATTTATCAAGATCAACCAAACAAATTAGACAAGATAAAAATCCATCACGTAATCTATATTTATTCTTTCTAGCTTTTGGATATGTCCTAGGAAGACTTTTTATTGTTTCACTAGAATATTTATCTATAATTTTTTTCTTTTCCTTTAAAGAGTAATCTTTTCCATAATTCTCAAATGCTACACTATTATATGTATGCCCTGTTATTTCAGAGACTATAGCCAGATCAACTCCTTTTTGTTTAAGGTTATTAATAAAATAATGCCTGAAAGAGTGAAACGTATATTTATTACAAAATCCTAATTTATCTTTAGTTTTACTAAACCACCTAGAAACATCTCGTCCATAACCATCTTTATCACATCTATTAATATCTTTAAAGATTGGCCCGTCTTCACATGAACTAACAAAGTCTAAGAATCCTAGTCTTATTAATTCATTTGGTATTGGAATTAGTCTTATAGACTTTCTATTCTTTATCCTCTGGTCTTTAAATTTTGCTTCTACTGCTATACACCAAAAACCATTAATAACTTTTATATTTGATTTGTATAACTGTGATATTTCACTCTGCCTCATACCTAGTAGAGCAGCAATAATAACTATCCAGTACCTAAAAGAACCCGAGTGCTTACTATCATGAAATATCTCATCATTAAAAATTAGTTTTAAATCCTTTTCTGAATATGCCTTTCTTCTCTCATTATCTTTAACCTTACTTTTTGCCACGTTAATGTTTTCAAATATATCTACTTTTGCATATCCAAACCCAATCACCCATTTATAAAATGACTTTATTGTATTTAAATATTTTTTTACCGTCTCACTTGAGATTCTTCTATAGTTAGTCCCTCTTACAACCTCAAGTATCTCTTTTGTCGCCATTCCTTTATATTTTTTATTGTGCATTAAGTAAGCTGGAAGTTCGTGTATACCATAGTAAATTTCTAGAGCATCTTTCTTTGTCCACTTATTTATATCTTTATCTACTATTGACATTATTCTACCTAACTTATTTCTTATGTCATAAATAGTCTTTTCAAGTATATCTTTGTGCTTCAAATAACCACAGTACGAATCAATAAGACTATCAATTTCTTTTTTCCTCATAAAATCTCCAATCAATTTCAGCTCATTTCTTGTCTTAGCGAGAATTTATTACGAATCTACTAACTCTGCAAATAAGCACATTTTTTAGTCTTCAAATTGTTAAAGCTAGTAATATCAGCTTTGAAACAAATTTCTGTTTGGTAGTACAATGACAAATGAACACTGTTCAAAAATGAAATATTCGACATTTGGAACAAAGATCACATGTTAGTTTTGTGACTTACACTGCAAATAAAAATATTATTTTTTATTTTGATTGTCGTGATTCACGTTGTGGTATGCGGTAATCAACTGACATATATGAACTAGTATGTGGTTTGAGGAGTTGAACTGGCGTCCATACATATGAAAAACGTCAGAACTATCAGAAAGAGGCACTATAGAAGCATTGACAGAGGTTTGGAGCCACCCTATATTTCAGTACTAAACACAAACAAACCAATAGTTAAGTTATTGTTTTAAAAAAACTATACAGGCAGTGGTCAGCCTCCCGCCAGCTCCACCAAACGTTTGGAAAAGGCCACCTTCGGGTGGCCTTTTTTGTATCAACTAAAATAGTCTCTTTTTCAAACATTCATGCTTTCTGAAATCTTACTACATGGATTACCGCATACCTTTGGCCCATGTAGGTTTACAAACTCGTTGAGTATTAATCAGTAAACAAGAAGTTCATAAGTACTAATCAAAAAGGCAGAAAGCATGGTACTAAAAGCCCTGCAACTTAAAAGTTTTCTGCTTACCTATCCTTTCTAAGAGATAACTAGATCTAAGTCTAAAGTCTATACTCATCTCCCTCGATGAATTGATTGATGTATTCATTGTTAGTCCCTACTCGCTTGTTTCATTACAACTCTATAGATGTAATGACTACAAACAGTAGTTACAAAAAATAATGTAACTCGAATCACAAAGTTAACCTTAGATATTGAACAGAAACACAACATATATAGATTTTTAAATTTCAAAATGAAAATATTGTTGTGAAAAATTAAGTTGCTGGAATTATTACAGTCATATTAGTGAGCATTGTAATGAATTTTGAAGAAAGTAAATTGAATGACGAACACGTTAATCAATACACACCGCAAATCAATGGTGTGTTAACAAAGAAAGGAAAACCACTTAGTAGCCTAAAGGTTAGCCTTAGTATTGGTTTAAGCATGTCAGGGAAATCAATAGACTTATCAACATTCACAGACAGTACTGGTCGCTTTGAGTTTTCTCCAGTCTATGAAAATAAAGACGTCATAAGCACTCCTCTCATTGATCGCTATGTAACTATTGTTTTAGTCGCAGAACTCAGCAATGATGAAAGTACTATTATTTGGGAAGGAAGCTTTGATGGTTATAAAATAGAGGATTACGTAAAAAATAACATGGCTAACCTTGCTTGTGACACTGAGAACCCTCTTAAGTACTTTGCTTTTTCAATTGATGATGAAGAAAACGATGACTACTACGTGAACAGCCAATGTAACTTATTTGGTTATATAGACTCTGACTTGTATGGAAATTAAATAATGCACTCATGATGCAACTCCAGTTCCTATGTCTCCTCTTTGGCCATTTACTCACGGTGGTATTGAGTATCGGCTAGATGGAAGTTCTGGCATCTACTTCTGCGCTCATGGACTAGGAAAAAAATCTGTTCCGGGTTATGTCAATACCGCTACAAGTAATGAGTGGTCGGCACTACAACCCAAATCTCAAACTTACCTAGAACGCAACGTATTTCTTGACTTCAACAATAGATATAATGCTCGAATGACTGATGGTTGGGTAAGTAAAATAGTCTCTTCAATTTTGACCTTACTAAGAATTTCAGGTCTGGGTCATATAATACAACAAATAGCAACCGTAGGCCTTACTGCTTGGGATCAACTAGCTAAAGCTATGGCGTACATTTCAAAACTAAAAAACGAGTATACAGAACACGTCCGCGGTATTTTAGGTCACATGAATGTAATGTCAGGTAGCGCAGCGATCGACCTATCGAGTATTACTTATAGAGTGATAAAACTTTGTTTTTCGAGACTAGTAAGAAGGTTAGACAGTCATGTTAGAAATGCTCTAAATATAGTAGCGTAACAGTAAAAGACACTAACAATTATTCTAAAAACCGCTCAATTATCCTCAACTAGATTGAGTTCAGAAAAAGCGAAGCTATTTAGGCTTCGCTTTTTATTAGGGCTTAGAGTTGTTAACAATATTAAAATCTATATTCCACACCTAGTGATGCTTGGTTAAAGTCTGTTTCCGTGTTTGCACCGTTTGCGACATTCTCCGCATTGAGTTCTACGTCGTACCACATATATTCTGCGTTAACTAAGAAGTTATCAGTAACTTTAAAACCAACACCGGCACCAGCGAATACACCTTCATCATCTTTGTTGCCTTGGAAGCCCGCAACGTTGTAATCCGTCGAGTACCACATTTGACCGCCTTTTGCGTAAAGGTCGACACGATCAGCAATGGGAGCGGTAACTTTTAGAGCCGCTGTATAGCCGTCCGTTTCGGCATTTGCTAGGTTATTACCATAGCTACCGAAATCAATGTAACCACCTTCCAACGCTAAGTAAGGATTAAAACGGTAACCAACTAAACCTTGAATAACATCGCTGTCATCATCAAAGTCATCTTGTCCATCAACTTTTAAGTAACCGTAGTTGGCGCCAACATATACACCATGATCGTTGGAGTCCGCAGCATGTGATAAAGTACTAAACGTTGCTAAATAAAAAAGGCTAATCAAAGTAACAACATTGCTTTTCATTTCGTTCTCCTAATATAAGTTCCATTGAAGGTTCGAATAGTAAAGAGCAAATGCAATGCCAACTTTAAATTAATGAAAAATATATTTAATTTTATAGAATACTGACAATCCTCTAAAGAACGCCGAACAAAAACAGAAAAAAAGAGCTGTCTGTTTACTTTATATAAACAATACTAAATTGAGGTTAATCGCTGATGTGAAAAAGATTCTTGTTAATTTGTAGATTTTTCAAAGAAATTAAATAAACATCTAAAATACTCTTGTAGATTAATCAGTCAAAAAACGCTTAGCTAGTTTTTATAAGAAAGGAAGCTAATCACACATACGTTGCATCTTACTTTGCTTCAAGCCGTGAATACTCTACTCTTTGCCTAAGCAGAGTTTAATGGAACTGAAGTATGTTAAAAGGCAGTGAATACCCTTCTATTCGAGCATTAAGGACGTTTGTCGCGGTCTCTAATTACCTCAGTTTCTCTAAAGCAGCGGATGCCCTATGTATTACGCAAAGCGCAGTAAGCAAACAAATCGCATCGCTGGAGCAATTGGTGGGTTTACCTTTAATACAAAGAAGGGCGAGTGGTATTGAGTTAACCGAAGAAGGCAAGCGTTATCTGCCGCAAGTCACAGAAGCTTTGGAGCTTATTCAGCATGCAACTGCCAACTTAATCCAGTCAGATTCAAAGCAAGAATTACTCACCGTGGACGTAACCCCTTCTTTTGCCAGTCTTTGGTTGATACCTAATATTGATGACTTCCACCAGCAACATCCTAACATCCGAGTAAGAGTCTGTACTGGGGATGGGAACGTCAAAGATTCGAGCAACGAAAGTGACTTACATATTCGCTGCCTTCCATTATCCACGCATTATGAATACAGCCACTTACTATGCGAAGAAATACTACTATTGGTCGGTTGTACTAACGCTCCTGCACTCAAGAATGTGCACGCTGTTAGCGACTATCCGCTGATACCTCAAATCACTCGTCCTCAGTTGTGGGAGCAATTTAAGGCGGCACATGCAGTAGAATCAACCGTTACCTATCACTCTGTAGGCTTTGAACATTTTTACCTAGCTTACGAAGCCGTCAAAATGGGAAAAGGACTCGCCTTACTTCCTGATTTTATGGCGCAGAATTCTATTTTGAGAGGGGATATCCAACATATTCTCAACCTAACTTTACAGAGTGGTTATGGTTATTACGTGATGATCCCGAATTATCGCCTATCGGCTAAGAAAGTGGCGGCGTTTTACGAATGGTTGAAGAGCAAACTAAGCTAATATTGTTTTCTTGAAATGCTTTTGGTAAACCAAAACAACTCAAAGACTTCAGTATCTGTCTGCTCCAAATTGTGGCATTCTCATTAACACTGTTTCAAAAGGATAAATGGATTGAAAGATATGGACAGCAATTCGCCCAAACTCTCATTACGTACCATTGAGCCAACGGATTACCCTGAGCTTGCAGAACTAATGGACTTAGTGTTTCCTGATGTTGGCGGCTCATGGCCACGGCTGACTATTATGGATCTCATTCATCAGTTTCCTGATGGCCAAATCTGTATTGAAGATAACGGCAAAATAGTCGGTGCAGCATTAACCATTAAAGTGGACTACAACCGCTTTTCTCTTCCTCATCTATATACCGACATCATTACCGAAAACAACGTCATACAGAATCAAGTAACCGGTGATGCAATGTATGGTCTCGATGTATTTGTCCACCCGGACTATCGAGGGCTACGTTTAGGTCGACGTTTGTATGATGCGCGTAAAGAGCTTTGCCGGAGTAAGAACTTCAAAGCAATTTTAGCCGGTGGCCGCATCCCGAATTACCACAAATATGCTGACGAATTGAGCGTGGCTGAATACATCGACAAGATAAAACGCCGTGAGCTTCACGATCCTATTTTGTCTTTTCAGCTTGCAAATGACTTCGATGTAAAGCGTATTATGCGTGGTTACTTGCCAGAGGATAGTGCTTCTAAAGGCTACGCAACTCTACTGGAGTGGGATAACTTTTTCTACGAAGAGGATATTCAATCCGTCCATGATGTAGAAAAAACGCTGATTCGTATTGGTGTTGTGCAGTGGCAAATGCGTGCTATGAATGACTTAGAGGACTTGCTCGATCAGGCTGAGTTCTTCATTTCTTCTCTTGCGAACTACAAAGCCGATTTCGCCCTATTCCCTGAATTCTTTAACGCGCCGCTGATGGGATTGCAAAACGACCAAAATTCCGTCGAAGCAATTCGCTTTTTGGCTAGCTTTACAGAAGAGATCAAAAACCGCTTCTCGCAGATGGCTGTCACCTACAACATCAACATTATTGCAGGCAGTATGCCCGTTATCGAAGATGGCAAACTGTATAATGTGGCCTACTTGCTGCAACGAGATGGTGAAATAAACGCTCAATATAAGATCCACATCACGCCCCATGAGCAAAAAGACTGGGTGATCGACGGTGGTGACAATGTTCAAGTGTTCGAAACCGATGCGGGCAAAGTCGGCATACTGATTTGTTATGACAGCGAATTCCCTGAATTGGGAAGAATGTTAGCAGAACAAGGCGCACAAATTGTATTCGTTCCTTTCTGGACGGACACAAAAAATGGCTACCAACGAGTACGAATCTGTTCCCAATCACGAGCCATCGAAAACGAATGCTACGTTGCAATTGGGGGCAGTGTCGGCAACTTACCTCGTGTTGATAATGTCGATATCCAGTACGCACAATCTGCCGTATTCTCACCGTCGGATATCTATTTCCCACACGATGCGACCTTGACAGAAGCAAGCGCCAACACCGAAATGATAATCTTCGCTGATGTTGATTTGACTAAGTTGAAACAGCTTAATACCGAAGGCTCTGTCACCAACTTACGTCATCGCCGCCTTGATTTGTATGGTGCATTCACCAAAGCCAAAGAGTCATAAGGATCTCCCTAATTCGCCGCTACCAAAGAGCGTGGCGGCGAGTAAAGCAAGCTGCAGGTTGATTCAGCGCAATTATCAGAGGCATGTCAGTTTTTCTCAACGGTGAGAAACAAGAATTGACCCAATAGGACATTCGGAGTATCACTCCAACTTCGTTCCGCTTTTATTAGGGGAAAGCTTTTGGAACATATTAACGAACTTCTCATGTCAATGAAGCCTTTGCTTGAGCAATATGGCTACGTTGCGCTGATTGTCAGTATATTTCTAGAAGGGATAGGTATCCCGATGCCTGGTCAATCACTGATGATCGCGGCATCTTTGCTCTCGTCAGAACAAGTCATGAACCTAAGTATGGTAATGATGGTATCGTGGCTGAGTTGCTTTTTTGGTAATACCTGTGGCTACTTAATCGGTTATTACTTTGAGGGGTGGTTAGATAAAAAAGGCTACATTTCCGGCCCGAAGATGCAAACGCTTCAATTAACTATCCAGAAATACGGCCCTACGTGCTTGGTCGTCAGCCGCTTTATTGAAGGAATGAAGCAATTTATGCCTCTTGCATGCGGTATCGCGAAAATGCCACGTAGAGAGTTTTTGCTCGGTAACGCCCTCGCGGCGACGGTTTGGGTATTGGTATTCAGCTTGTTAACTCACTTTGCATTTGAGCATTTAAGCGTGTTGAGCAACCTGTACACCGAATACAAATATCTGGTATGGGCATTTGCTGCTGTCTTATTTACGTGGATGGTTTTAGGTATTGTTAAACGCAAAAAAGCCAAATCAATGCAATAACAACAGTCTCTTCATTAGCGCATAACTAAAGCTCGTGGTATCAGTGAGATACGCAACACGAGCTTTTATCTTTTTCTTTACGTGTAAAATTTAAACAGCCATTTAGACGTCTAGACGTTGACAATGTAGAAATGTGATATTAGTCTGCTCTTCTCTCTTATCATTAACATTGTCGTTTACATGTCCGGTTCCCAACAAACTACTAAAACAGTTGCACCGTCTGCGGTCGCACTGATCCCATTAATTGTATTCCTTGCGCTATTTATTGGCGTAGGCACTTACTTATCTTTGCAAGGCGTGGAATTTGCCTTCTACCAGCTGCCTGCACCCATCGCGGTATTACCAGCCATCATCATTGCGTTTCTTTTAAGTAAAGAGAAACTTAACCGCTCAATCGAACACTTCATGCGTGGTGTTGGCCACCCAGACATAATCGCAATGTGTATGATCTATCTGCTTGCAGGTGCCTTTGCTGCGGTAGCAAAAGCCTCTGGCGGTGTTGATGCAACAGTAAACCTTGGTTTATCCGCTATTCCAACCAGCATGATTTTACCAGGCATTTTTCTGATTTCTGCTTTTATCGCAACAGCAATGGGGACTTCGATGGGTACCATCGCAGCCGTTGCCCCCGTAGCGTTGGGTATTGCTGAATCAGCAGGAATGAGCTTACCGTTAACCGCAGGCGTTGTACTGAGCGGCGCTATGTTTGGTGATAACCTTTCTATCATCTCTGACACCACCATCGCGGCGACACGCTCTCAAGGTTGTGAGATGAAAGACAAGTTTAAAGAGAACATTCGTATTGCTTTACCTGCGGCGTTGATCGCGATTGTAGTGTTCGCTTTCAACAGTACCGCGACTCAAGTGCCTGCAACTGGCGATATTGAGTGGCTAAAAGTCTTGCCGTACATCACTATTTTGATCCTAGCGGTATCTGGTGTGAATGTGTTTGTGGTTCTGTCGATTGGCATTCTTTTGGCTGGCGGCGTGAGCTTGGCATCGATTGACAATTACGGACTGACTAATCTAGCCCAAGACGTTTACAAAGGCTTTGGTAACATGCAAGAGATCTTCTTGTTATCCATGCTGATTGGTGGTTTGAGTGAACTGATGCGTCGCCAAGGTGGTCTTGCTTTTCTAACAAATTTCGTTAGTAGCCTTATCCACGCGTTTGGCTCTAGTCACTCTAAGCATGCGAACAGTCGTGCAAGCGAGCTAGGTATTGCAGGTTTGGTATCAATGGTCAATGGCTGTACGGCAAACAACACCGTAGCCATCATTGTATCGGGCAGCGTTGCTCGCCAACTGGCGGAAGAGAATAATGTCTCTCCTCGCCGCTCAGCAAGCTTGTTAGACATTTTCTCATGCGTGGTGCAAGGCGTGTTGCCTTACGGTGCTCAAGTACTGCTGCTAGGTTCCGTGTTCAACCTCTCGCCACTTGAAGTAGTTGCCAATTCTTACTACTGTTTTGCATTAGCGATAGCGGCTGTTGTCGCGGTGTTTATCAAACACCCCGCTCGTCAACCTGTAGCGCAAACTGAGAACTAACGACAAATACCGAAAAGGCTCCGATGGGGCCTTTTTACTTTCCTTTCTTCTTTTTTTTCTTTTCCGCGAGCAGATTTACTTCAAAGCTGAACGCAAACTTTGCGCACTGTGTAAAGGAATAGTAAAGCGATGCGCCACATCGCGTAGAGCTTCCACCTGAGCCGCGTTACTGATTGCTAATTCGCCTGCCACATCGACGTGGTTATTCTCAAACCCCACTCTCACATCGAATCCAAGTAACATCGCACTCGCTAAACAGTCTTGCTCTCGCGCGCCAAAAGCACAAATGGCACATCGAATTTCTTCCTCGACAAAACGCGCCAAATTCAAACCTCGTAAATCC
This sequence comes from Vibrio sp. YT-18, assembly GCF_033337345.1. NCBI lineage: Bacteria > Pseudomonadati > Pseudomonadota > Gammaproteobacteria > Vibrionales > Vibrionaceae > Vibrio > Vibrio sp. YT-18. The sequence continues at coordinate 57,069 of NZ_JAWOQO010000021.1, forward strand.
CATGGCGAAGACTGTTGAGCTTGGTGATAACGCCCGAACACCACTAATGCATGCTGATGCGTTTTAGGTAACACGCCCGCATCACGCAGTTGGAAATAACGTTCAATGTCGGTTGCATCGTAGAGAATAATTTGGCTCACGATGTTGTGTTCTGCCACCCAATGGAAAAAGGCATGCCCTTCTTTCTCACTTGCGCGATCAGGGATTAACTCCCTCAATGCAAAAGAAGCCGCTTCTGGTTTCACAGCTTTAACTAACGCCATCTGTTGTGGCGGAGAATACAAGCCCACCGCCTCTGTGGTGAGCTGTACCATCATGTTTTGTCCCACCGCTTCTTTCACGGCATGGTAAATTGCCATGTTGTCGTCGATGTCTAATGAATGACGTCCGTTGGCGTCTCTAGCATGCAAATGGATCATGGCAGCCCCTGCCGTTTGACAAGCGATAGCCTCTGCAACCAGTTCGTCTGTTGTCATGGGTAAGCTGGCGTGATCGTGCTTAGTTTTTCTTGCACCGTTTGGGGCCACGATAATAGCGATAGGCTCTCGTATACATCGATTTTCTAATTCCATTCCTTCGCTACCTCTTTTAGCGTTAATGAGAGTTTGCCAACTAGCTCATCAATATGGTGAGGCTGAATAATGAATGGCGGCGCAAGCAAGATATGGTGCCCATTAACGCCATCAATCGTTCCGCCCATTGGATAGCACATTAAGCCATTTTCCATTGCTCGCTGTTTGATGCGTTTGTCTGCCAATGTGGCTTTACTCAGAGGCGCCTTGCTTTCTTGATCCGCCACCAGCTCAATGCCAAAAAACAAACCTTTACCACGAATGTCGCCAATGTACGGTAAATGGGCCAATGCAGAAGTAAGCTCATTACGCAGCAAAGCACTTTGCCGATTCACCGCCGTTAACAAATTATCTTGGAAGATGGTTTGAATGGTCGCCACGGCAGCAGCGCACGCCACAGGGTGCGCCATAAAAGTATGACCATGTTGGAAAAAACCGCTTCCATCAGCAATAGCTTGATAGACTCGATCATTCGCAACCACCGCGCCAATAGGTTGATAACCCGCACCAAGCCCTTTAGCCATACACACCAGATCGGGTTCTGCCTCTTCTTGCTCAAACGCAAAAAAACTGCCACTGCGTCCAACGCCACACATGACTTCATCCAAGATCAATAACACATCGTATTGGTCGCATATTTCGCGAATACGCTTGAAGTAACCTTGTGTGGCAGGCACAGCTCCAGCGGTGGCTCCCACAATGGGCTCAGCGACAAAAGCCATGACATTATCAGCCCCCAACTCAAGAATTTTTGCCTCTAGCTCATTCGCCGCTCGCAATGAGTAATCCAATTCCGACTCATGACTCTGCTGATAACGATAAGCATAGCAAGGGGCGATATGATGGCTCGGGTGTAAGATGGGTTTGAACGGTTCACGTCGCCATTCATTACCTCCGACAGCCAGAGCCCCCAAGGTATTACCGTGATAACTTTGCTGACGCGCGATGAATTGCTTTTTCTCTGGCTTACCTGATTCCACGAAATACTGCCGCGCCATTTTTAGTGCCGACTCCACCGCTTCTGATCCTCCACTGACTAAATACACATGGTTGAACTGTTCAGGCATATGCTGACAAATCAATTCTGCTAGGCGCTCACTGTTGTCACTAGTAAAAAATCCAGTATGAGCAAATGGCACTCGCTCGATCTGTTCCAACATGGCTTTTTTAACGGCGTGATGACTGTGGCCAAGGTTTGATACCGCAGCACCACCACAAGCATCGAGATACTGCTTTCCATGCTTATCGAATAGATAAACACCTTCACCTCTATCGATGATTGGTAGCGTGGCATGGCAATGACGGTGAAATACGTAAGACATTTGAGTCCCTTCCAATGTGTAATACTTGCACACATCATCAGGAACAAACCCAAACGTGACAAGAGAATAAATCTCACCCTCTATGAGCTTTTGGAATGCCACAAACCAAAAACACCAAAACCCTTGATATTTAAACAATAAAATAAAAATAGGCCAGCTTTTTTAAAGGCTGGCCTATGGGTAACCCAAAGCTAAAAACAGAATCGTTTACGCGTTTAGTGCCTGTTCTAAATCGGCTAGAATATCGTCAATATGTTCAATACCCACCGATAAACGAATCATCTCTGGAGACACACCAGCTTGTTTTTGTTCTGCTTCGCTCAATTGACGATGAGTCGTCGATGCAGGATGACAAGCCAATGATTTTGCATCGCCAATGTTCACCAAACGCTTAAAGATTTTCAAAGCATCATAAAAACGCACACCAGCGTCATAACCATCTTTTAAACCAAACGACAAAATCGCAGAAGGCTTACCTTTCATGTATTTTTCGGCGAGATGGAAGTGTTCAGAACTTGGCAATCCGGCATAACTTACCCAACTGACTTTGTCATTCTGTTCCAAGAATTCAGCCACTTTGAGTGTGTTCTCGGTATGGCGCTCCATACGCAGCGGTAACGTTTCTAGCCCTTGCATAAGCATAAATGCATTCATCGGTGATAATGCGGCTCCGGTATTACGCAGTGGTACGGTACGCGCACGCCCGATAAATGCCGCCTCACCAAACGCTTCGGTATACACCACGCCGTGGTAAGAAGGTTCTGGTTGGTTGAAAACAGGAAAGCGGTCTTTGTGCTGCGCCCAAGGGAATTTACCTGAATCCACAATCACGCCACCCAATGTGGTGCCATGCCCACCAACGTATTTAGTGAGAGAGTGAACTACGATATCCGCACCGAACTCGATGGGTTTGCACAGCACTGGCGTCGCGACGGTGTTATCCACAATCACAGGCACGCCTTGTGCGTGAGCAAGCTCCGCCACACGTTCTAAATCGATGATATTGCCCGCAGGGTTCCCAATGCTCTCGCAGTACACCGCTTTGGTATTTTCATCAATTAATTCGGCCAAACTTTCTGGCTTGTCATCTTTAGCAAACTTCACCTGAATACCTTGATTTGGGAGCATGTGCGCAAACAAGGTATAAGTACCGCCATAAAGTTGCGGCGTAGAAACGATGTTATCGCCCGCTTGCGCTAACGTCAGAATCGCATAGTTAATCGCTGCACTCCCCGCACTCACGACCAATCCAGCAATGCCGCCTTCTAACGCTGCCATGCGTTTTTCCAGCACGTCATTAGTCGGATTCATGATGCGAGTGTAGATATTCCCCGGCACTTCCAAGTTAAACAGATCAGCACCATGCTGCGCGTTGTCAAACTCGTACGCGACTGTTTGATAAATCGGCGTCGCGACAGATTTAGTGGTAGGGTCAGTTTCGTAACCAAAATGGATGGATAGCGTTTCGTCTTTCATGTTCTTCCCTGTCTTTCATCACTCAAATAGCGGCAAGAAAAGCACTTACCTTGCTGAAAACTTATATTGCCCAATTTTTCAACAAATAACGTAGGGATGAATCACAGAGATAAAACGCTATTTCAACTGTCCAAGTAACCAGTGACGAAACGTTTCTGTCGCATTCGTACGTGTGTTCATGATCAAGTAATACCCTGCATTAGCAGGAATCGGTTTGAATGGAGAAACCAAACGCTCTGTCGTCAATTCATCCTCAATCAGTGCCATTCGTGCCATCGCAATCCCAACGCCTGCTTCGGCTGCAGACATTGCCATATCCGTTCGATTAAAAAAGTGTCCGATATCGGTTTTAAAATCCAACCCCATCGCTGACGCCCAATATAGCCACTCATAGTCACGCGTCGCTTTTTCCCATGGCATCGCATCGTGTAGTAGCGTCGCCTCTTGCCATTGCTTCACTGGCATTGAGTTTTTTTGCTCACCAAACAACGTTTTTAGCCAGCCATGATCCTCAAGGTATTTTGGACTCATCACCGGTAGCAGATGCTCATCCAAAATCAGCTCCGCGTTAGCATTTCTATAAGGATGAAGACCATAGTCAATTGCGACGTCATAGTCTTTTATCTCACTATTTACCAGCGCACCTTCCGCAAAGATTTGTACTTGGATATCCGGATTATCATGATGGAAGCTTTCGAGCTTTGGGACTAACCATTTGAAAGCAAAAGAAGGCGTCAACTTCAAACGAATTTCATTGGTTTGCTTTTCTACTTTGAGCTCATCAAGCAATTTGCTCAGTTCCGAAAAGTGAAACTGCGTCGCTTGGTGTAACTGAGTGCCTTTTACGGTTAAACGAATACCGCGAGAATGGCGTTCAAATAAAGTAAAACCTAATAACGCTTCCAAATGAATAATTTGTTGGCTTATGGCACCAGTGGTTAGGTGTAAATGTCTTGCAGCACCAGTAAAGCTGTTGTACTCCGCGACTTGGCTAAATAAACACAAACCACTTATCAGATTACTTTTCATCCTTGAGCCTATAGTTTTTCTAAACGCTGTGTGTAATTTATATCGATTGTTAACAAAAGGTAAAGAAAAGAAACTGAGCACTCTGATAAATGTGTGGAGTGCATCAATGGAAGTCATCGTATTAGGCAGCGGCGTTATCGGCTTAACCTCTGCTTGGTATTTATCTCAAGCAGGCTATCAAGTTACCGTCATTGACCGCCAACCAAGCAGTGCCATGGAAACGAGCTTCGCCAATGCCGGGCAGATTTCATATGGCTATTCTTCGCCTTGGGCTGCGCCTGGTGTTCCTGTTAAAGCCATTAAGTGGTTAATGGAGGAGCATGCTCCACTTAAAATCAAACCCACTCTGAATGCCGACATGATCCGCTGGGCGAGTAAAATGGTCGCGAACTGCACCCTACCTCGCTATCAAGTTAACAAGGCTCGCATGCTTTCGATCGCTAACCACAGCCGTGTTTGCTTAGAACAGTTACGCCAAGAACACGCCATTGAGTATCAAGGACGTCAGTTTGGGACCTTGCAAGTATTCCGAACACATCAACAGCTGCAAGCCATTGAAAAGGACATGCAGCTCCTTGAACAAAGCGGAACCCGATTTAAGCTAATGGACGTCGAACAATGTATTGAACAAGAGCCAGGGCTTGCACTTGTGAAAGACAAACTGGTTGGTGGCTTGCATCTACCTGATGACGAAACGGGCGATTGCCATCAATTTTGCCAACAACTAACGGAGCTTGCTAAGGCACACGGTGTCCGATTTGAATTCGATACTGAAGTAAGCAATTGGGTTACAGTAGGCAAAAAGATCATAGGTGTCCAAACGAACCGAGGACAATTTAAAGCAGACCAATATGTGGTGGCCTCTGGAAGCTACTCTACAGCGCTACTCAAGCAACTCGATATTGATATTCCGGTCTACCCTGTCAAAGGCTATTCACTCACCATCCCGATGGAAGATGAACACTTCTCTCCTCGATCTACTGTGATGGATGAAACCTATAAAGTCGCTATGACTCGATTTGATGACAGAATTCGCGTAGCTGGCACCGCAGAATTAGCAGGGTTTGATGCTTCCCTTCCACAAAAGCGCAAAAACACCATCGAAATGGTCATCCGTGATCTTTTTCCTCGTTGTGGTGACTTCAGCCAAGCTGAGTTTTGGAGCGGCTTTAGGCCAATGACGCCTGATGGCACACCAATTATCGGCGCGACTAAATACGATAACCTTTTTACTAACACCGGACACGGAACTCTGGGCTGGACGATGGCTTGTGGTTCAGGTCAATTGCTAGCAAGCGTAATGAAAGGTGAAAAAGCAAAAGTGATGGATAATGCGGAGCTTAACCTTTGTCGTTACTCCTGAGGACATGACTGAACAAAAAACAGGCAGACACTTACTCCACAAAATGCATAACCACTGGCATTTTTAACTCATCAAAATCGCAGCACATTTAAATGACAATGTGCTGCATAATTAATCATCAGGCAAATCTTCTACCTAAAAGGAGCAAATAAGCAACAAGAACCAAATTTTAACAACTACTCTCCATTCTGTGTTCATCATCACGCTACAAAGGATTTGTAGCTAAAAAAGTTAACAATTGCATTACATAAAGGGTAATGTATTGTGTGAAAAACAACCACAAACACAACTAACAGGGAAAATACTCATGCAGTCATTAGTTGATTTTCTGAATGGAATTATTTGGAGCCCGGTACTGATCTATTTGTGCCTTGGCGCAGGTTTGTTCTATTCAATCATGACGCGTTTTGTACAAATTCGTCACTTCTTTGAGATGTGGCGCTTATTACTTTCAGGGAAGAGTTCAACAAAAGGGATATCATCATTTCAGGCACTTGCCGTTTCACTATCTGGCCGTGTAGGTACAGGTAACATTGCTGGTGTTGCTGCTGCTATCGGTTTCGGTGGCCCAGGCGCAGTATTCTGGATGTGGGTCGTTGCCTTCTTTGGCGCTGCAACCGCATACGCAGAATCAACACTTGCACAAATTTATAAAGAAGAAGACGAAGGCGAGTTCCGTGGTGGCCCTGCTTACTATATTGAGAAAGCAATGGGACAAAAATGGTACGCTTGGATCTTTGCTATCGCGACCATCTTTGCTTGTGGTGTTCTACTTCCTGGCGTTCAATCGAACAGTATCGGTAACGCAGTAGAAGCCGCATTTGGCTCAGGTGACATGATTGAAACCGCTATTGGTACCTTCAGTTTTGCTAAAATTTTCACTGGTACGGTTGTTTGTGTCATTTTGGCTTTCATCATTTTTGGTGGCGTAAAGCGTATCGCGAACTTTACCCAAGTCGTTGTGCCATTTATGGCGTTAGCTTACATCATTACTGCGTTTGTCATCATCCTTCTAAACATTGGTGAGGTTCCACGCATTTTCGGCATGATCATTGGTGACGCGTTCACACCAATGGCAGGCGTTGGTGCAGCAATCGGCTGGGGTGTAAAACGTGGTGTCTACTCCAACGAAGCAGGTCAAGGTACTGGTCCTCACGCAGCAGCAGCAGCGAGTGTTGATCACCCTGCTCAGCAAGGTCTTGTTCAATCTTTCTCTATTTACATCGATACACTACTTGTGTGTTCAGCAACCGCGTTCATGATTCTTATCACTGGCGCGTACAACGTAAATGGTGCGATTGAAGGTACATTCCTGGTTCAAAACCTACCAGCGGATATTGGTGCAAATGGCCCTGTGTTTACACAGATGGCGATCGAAAGCGCACTACCTGGCGTGGGTAAACCATTCATCGCAATCGCTCTATTCTTCTTCGCGTTTACGACCATTCTGGCTTACTACTACATTGCAGAAACGAACATTGCTTACATTCGTCGTACGTTCAAAGTAAATGGACTGATGTTTATTCTGAAAGTCATCATTATTTCATCCGTGTTCTACGGAACCGTGAAAACCGCCAACTTAGCATGGGCGATGGGTGATGTAGGTGTAGGACTGATGGCGTGGCTAAACATCATCGGTATTTTGATCATTTTCTTTATGTCGAAGCCTGCACTCAAAGCACTGAACGACTACGAAGAACAACAAAAACGTGGTGTGACCGATTTTACATTTAACCCTGTTGCACTGGGCATTAAAGGCGCAGATTACTGGGAAGATAAGTACCGACGTAAAACGGGTAAAGCTCCAACGGCAGACAGCAATAGCGCAGAAACTGTTGAGCAACCATCAACATAGCGTTATCACATAAATAAGAAAAAGCAGTGGTCCGATTGAGGACATAAAAAAGGGGGATTAACCAATGGTTAATCCCCCTTTCTTCATTATGAGTAACAGCTTAGGCGATAACCGCTTCAACTTTACGAGCGATTTTTGCTTTACCGACAGGTAACACTTCACGACCAAATTCGTTGTTCAGTACTTGCGCCATTGCGAAGTAAATTGCACTTGCGCCACAGAAGATACCCTCGAAGCCAGCGATAGCACCGATCACTTCGCTACCAGTGAAATCACGAGCAGCAAGCAAGAAGAACAGGATAGTTAGAGAACCAAATACCACTTGCTTCGCTGTTGGGTAACATAGAGAACCAATGAACATGAAACCAGTGAAGATGCCCCAAAGCGCTAGGTACCAACCCATAAAGCTTGCAGGGCTTGCAGGAAGACCCATGTGAGGCATTACGATTAGACCAACCAATGTTAGCCAAAATAGACCGTAAGAAGTAAACGCAGTTGTGCCGAATGTATCACCGCGTTTAAAGCACATGATGCCAACGATTACTTGGCTAAGGCCACCGTAAAAGATGCCCATCGCTAGAATCATAGAGTCAATTGGGAAAAATCCTGCATTATGAATATTGAGCAGAATAGTGGTCATACCGAAACCCATTAGACCTAGCGGTGCTGGGTTAGCCAGTTTTGTCGACATGTACAAATACCTTTTTTCAAAAATGTTGATAAAAAATGCGCGCGAATTTTAATGGGCTCCAGAACAAAAGAGAAAAGCTGTTATTGAAAACTTAGATTCCATAAATAAACCACTACATATATAAAAAAAGACCCTGCAAAAAAGCAGAGTCTTTATAGATGGTTAGGTTGTTTTTTACTCGATCACTGACAAGAAATCTCGTCCCAGAACCAGTTGCTTTGCGTTGGGCTTTCCCACACTCCTGGGCCATTTTTCGCAACAAAACATTTGTTTTGGTACGTCACTTTATCGCCGTTAGCGACTTGCGTTACACCCGGCTCCCACTGAATAAAATTGCCTGTCACTGGTGGTTCTGGCTCGGTTACTGGCGGCTCAGGTTCTGTGACGGGCGGCTCTGGCTCAGTCACCGGTGGTTCAGGTTCCGTTGTAGGCGGCTCCGTAGGAGTGCCTGAAACCAGCTTCCACGGGTCTCCTTTCGTTGGCTCATTACCTTGTGACCACCATTTCGCTTCGTAAACAGCACCTTGGTAAGAGACTTGTTCCCCCGTGTTATATACTTTGCCAGAATCCCAAGCTGCCACACCACCTACAGGCGGATCGACCGGATCCACTGGATCTAACTTGTCAACTACACGAACTTCTGGCCAACCCGCATGAGATTGGTAGAAGTTAGTTACACATTTCTCATAATCACCTGCAACTAGCGCAGAGTAAGCCGTTTGGAAACCAACAAGTTCACATTCAAAAGAGTGGCCTCCCGGACGATCTGAGTAGTATTTCCAGTTTCCATCCCAGTTGGTGTACAACACGTCTGTCGCACCATTCAGATTTAAGCTACCGTAAGGCGTCTGCTGCCAACAGGTATTGGTCTCATCGGCTTCAATTGGAATTTGATAATGGGCGGCAAGACCTTCCCAATAACGAATACGGTTAACAGGTTGACCTTTATCCTTGTTTTGCTCACCACACTCAATACCACCATTGATCACGTTGATGGTGGTACCAAAGCCGTAACCAATGCCAGCATCAAGCTCACGCTGTGAAGGCACCCAAGTACGGTCAATCACATGTAGCATTGCAGGTTTCGGTGCTTGTGGGGTTAGGAAGAACCAGATAGCCGATGCTAAGTTCAGCCACGAATCCGCAACCAAGCCTGGATTTTTCAGCAATACAGATGCATCGCCATCAAACATCACTTCAGAGAACGCGCCATAGTTAAAATGGTAAGAAAGCTGTTTAGCACCACGTCCAAAATAACCTTGTCCTGGTTCACATGGCCAACGCTTATTTTGCCAGTCATTCTGACCACAACCTGTTGTGTAACCTTCTTGCCCTTCAGACCATCCCATTTCTCGCACATGAACCAAAGCTTGCTGCCACTCTTCCAACCCTAGCGGATTATCCGATACGTTATCAATCGAAATATGGCCACCGGTTTCTTGTGCAAAGTGAGCAAACGCTGTCACGATCGATTTTTTACAAATTGCATCCGAATCACGACCGTCTGTGTACTCACCACAGAATGCAGGGAACTTACCAATTGCACGTAGGAAACGCGTGTAAGTGTATTCAGGTGCCGCCATTTGAGTCAGGAAGTCCCACTCACTTTCGGGGAATACACGCTCTACACGCTTCACGTTTTCTGGCTTGGTTGCCGCTCCAGGAACAATCGCCTCAACCACTGAGTTCGGGCGTGTCTCTAATGCTTGTGACCAAATGGCATACATAGGATCAGAAGTTTTGCTTTGCTCTACGGCTTGAACGTCACCACGAGCAATAACATAACCATTCGGATTTTGCGGATCGGGCTGAATATTCATACTCGCATTCACTTGTGCTGCTAAGACACAACTCAATGCAAGAGGAAGATGTTTGAGTGCAAACATGTCTAGTCTCCGGATTTCAACAATACAATATACGAGGAATAACTAGACATATAGTGGATCATATATACGAAACACCGAGCCAAGTACGTTGATTCTGCGAGACAAAATGAATAAATAGGTCCTCACACACATTTTGTCACAAGAAAAATGTTACCTTGACTCAAAAGAAAAGCGGAGACCCTGTGAGCCTCCGCTTTGTGATGTTTCTCTCTTTATTGTCCTGCCGAAACCACCTCTAGCTTCGCGGTTGACTTTTGTTTAGACAGCACAAAATAAACCACACACTGAGAAATAATTGCGGCAAGCACAATCACTGGTGAGGCGTTGATTCCAGCTAAAAGAAAACACCCCAATGCGATCATTCCATTGAGTAATGCGTAAGGCAATTGTGTACGGAAGTGCTCATACTGTTCACACCCCGCTCCTGTCGACGACAAAATCGTAGTTTCAGAGATGGGAGAACAGTGATCGCCAAACAAGCCACCAGATAATACCGCACCAATACAAACCAACAGTGGTGCATCAATCGCGACGGCAGTTGGGATCACTAATGGCATCATGATGGCAAACGTCCCCCAAGATGATCCCGTAGCGAACGAGATAATACCGGCCAGTAAAAACGCAACCGCTGGCAATAACCAGTAAGGGAAACCGGCTTGAGCTTGTTCAGCAATGTATGCAGCTGCACCTAATTCTTTCCCAACCGAGCTAAGCGCCCAAGCCAATACCAGAATCACCGCCACTGACATCATGTTTGACATCCCTTTCAGATAAACCTGAATACCATCCGAAAGCTTTCTTACGCCATAAAACGCCATCAGCGCAATTAAAGTGAAGGCCGCGAAGAAATATGCAGAAGAAAGTGCAGCCCTAAACGTTGATCCTGCCACTTTTTGAAATGGAAAACCGTGTGGCACGAGGATGGTACATAGAACCACCAGCATAACGAGCAAAGGTGCCCATACAAAACTAGATTTTGCATTTTTATGCGTAAACACATTCATAGACTCCTGCACTTTCCCAAAGTCGGAGCCCTGCTCTGCTAGTTGTTCAGCCTTCGCCATCGGTCCGAAATCTAATTTGAAGAAAGAGACAATCGGCACAATCGCGATCGCAAGAAAGGCGTAAAACTGATATGGGATCGCACCAATGAAAGCATCCCAATCACTCATACTGACATTCAGGGCAGTAAACGCTTTTTGAATCAATCCCATGATGTAAACGCCCCATCCGATAAAAGGGATCAAGATTGCGACGGGAGAGGAAGTCGAATCGATAATAAAAGCTAATTTTTGGCGTGATACTTTTAACTTATCAAATAAAGGGCGAAAAACAGGACCAACAATCAACGGTGTACCAAGGTCAGAGAAGAAAATAACCACACCACCGAACCAAGCGGACAGTTGAGCTTGGCACTTACTCGCCACCCATTGAGTGACCTTTTTAGCAAACGCCACACCACCGCCAGATTTCTCCATCAAGGCAACAAAGCCACCAATAAAGACCAAGAGCAAAATGACGCCCGCATTGTAGCTGTCAGTTAATTGCGGCAGTAGATAGCTTTTCATCAATGCACTAAACGAGTCTAGTGGCCCTTTTTCGACAAATGTCCCTTCGAGCATAGCGACACCACTCACCACACCCGCGAATAAACCAACAACGACATTTCTTGTGGTCAGCGCGAGGAAAAGAGTAATAAGGATGGGAATGAGAGAGGTAACGTCAGCCTGTTCCATAGCAATACCATTTATGATAATCAAACAATTAAAGTGAATATATATTTAATTTAACCGCATGTATATATCTCTCACGAAAAAGTTGAGCCACCTCTTCACAAACTTGAAGTACAAAAAAACCAGCCCGAAGGCTGGTTCTTATAAACTCAACTGTCTAGAGGAAAATTATTCCCACTCGAAGATCAACGAGCACAAAATACATCTAAATAACAGCTAGTTAGAAATGCCACCTTTCTCGATACCATCATCTATACCATGCGCAGAATTTTTTTGATTTTTTGCGTCTCGTCGGCGTTTTAGTTCGGCTTTGGCCCAAATTGAAGATTCTTCCATATCGCGACGAAGTTCTTGTATCTCTTCAACACTAAGCCGTCGTGGACCTGAGGTAATTCTATCCATCTTGTGCCTCCAACTTGTCGCAGTACATTTTAAAACGCATCAAAACATGAGTTACTAACAAGAAATATTGGGGATATTTTTAGATTGTTTTTCATACACATCTTGAAAGCCATCAACACTGCCCAAAGATTATACAACGAGGAATAACCTCGTTAAATAAAAAGGATCAAATCATGGGTTTGAAACCAGGGCCAAAACCAATAGCCAAGTCGACCGGCAAGCCAGATCAACGTCGACGTGACAACAAAAAAACTCCAGGAAACACTCCCGGCTTAAAGCCAAGCAAATCCTCGACCAAGTAACGCTACCTCAATATCGAGTCAGTGTAAGTGATACTGACTCTTGTTGCTAAAACCCAAAACACGCTTTTGCCCCATTATAAGACAGAGTAAATACTCATTCATATCCTGTTTATTGGGTTTTGCCTTACTAAAAGTAATCC